>NZ_JAEKIW010000007.1 GCF_016757965.1 Archaeoglobus neptunius
ACAGCGGCTATTTCCTTTACTGGAGTCCCCTTGTCGAGTTGTCTGATTATCCATCTGATCTTCTTGTTCGTTAGCTTTCTCACAAGAGTTGGATGTTGGGTTGTGAAATAATTTTGGGATACTACAAGCATGAGTCCAATACGATTAACACATAAAAGCTTCATCGCCTTATCTTCAGCTACAAGGTTGAGAATTCTAAAGATTCTTGAAAAAAGAAGAATGACCCTGAGCGAGATCTCAAAGGAGATGGGCATGTCGAAATCAACTGTTAGTGAACATTTGGAAAAGCTGCTGGAAGCAGAGCTGATCACAATTGAAAAAAGAGGAAGGTGGACGTATTTTTCACTTACCGATTTTGGCAGAAGAATTGTTGATGGTGAGGAGTTGGTGGTTAGAATAGTGCTAGATTGAAAAACTTTCAGATCCCTCAGGGCCGAAGGTTATGACAAAGAGCATATATATTGTTGTGATAATAATCTGCATGCCAAAGATTATTGAGGCAATTTATGAGGATGGAGTGTTCAAGCCTTTGGAGAAGGTTGAACTTAAGGAAGGAGAAAAAATCAAATTGAGGATTGATGAAAGCATATCCGACATCATAAAAAAGTATAGGAAAAAGTTCAAACTGAATGAAGAAGATATTGAGGTGTTTTTGGCGAATAGAAGATGACAAAAAGGGATCGGTTTGGTTGGATTTGTTCCTTGAAAACGAACAACGAGCAAAAAGAGCAGAAACCATACTTGAACATGTTAAAAGCATTTATTTAAGGTATTTAAGGTGGAAATCGCTGGAACACTTGCCAGGAGATTCAAAAAAGAAGATATTTCTGAGTTTTTAGACGAAATACTGACCAAAGTTGAAATCATCGAAAATCCAGATGGACTTGCCTTTAAGATAGCTCTAAATACAGGTTGCAGAGCGATAGACGCATACTTCATTGCTACTGCAAAACTGACGAACTCAGTCTTGGTGACAAACGACCGGATCATGGCTGGGAATGCAAGAAAAGCGAGGGTGGAGAGCTATTACATCATCAATGAGTTTGATACAGCAATAAAAAGACTTGCCGAAGTTGGTTGAACAAATCTAAAATGGTTGTGTACTCTCAAGTCAGATTAGTTCCGGGAGCACTCATGCTCTCCATATAAAGAATCCGTTCCTAGGGGTTTCTCTTTGTGTTTCTTGGTGCTACGAACAATATTCTTGGCCTTTTTGGCGTTCTATCCCAATATGTGTTTTGCTTCTTCCAACGGTTGTTTGTATGGTTTGATGTTGCTGGTGCTGATGGCTTATTGTTGTTATGCATCTTATTCCAAGTAGTTGTGTTCTCGCAAATTAAAAAACACTCTTTAAGATGTACTTTCAAAATATTCTATGAGTCTCGAAGAACTCTTCAACATATTGAGGAAGTTCAGAGATGAGAGAGGGTGGAAAAAGTACCACACGCCTAAGAACCTTGCTTCCTCGATAGTCATCGAGGCTTCTGAGCTGCTGGAGCTTTTCCAGTGGACGAGAAGTTTCGATGAGGAGCAGCGGGTTCTGAGAGAAAGATATGAGGAAGTGGAGGACGAGGTTGCGGACATCCTGATATATCTGCTGTTCTTCTGTGATATTGCGGACATCGATCCCGTAGAGGCATTTAAGAAGAAAATGGCAAGGAATGAGGAAAGATTTCAGAGGTAGCCTACAGCTAGTCAAAACATTATAAGTCAGAAAATAATATAACCTGCAGACATAATCAAACCATGCTCCCCTTCCAGAATGAGATACTGTGGTTTGTACTGCTACTGGCGAACTTTCTCGGAATAATCATGGCTTACAGAATATTTGGCAGAATGGGGCTGTACGCCTGGACAGCTATGGCAATAATTCTGGCGAACATTCAGGTTATGAAGACCATCCAGTTTTTCGGACTTGTTACAGCAATGGGCAACATCGTTTACGGGACAACATTCCTTGTTACAGATATCCTGTGTGAGAACTACGGCAGGAGAGAAGCGAGAAAGGCGGTAGAAATCGGATTTTTCGTTCTTGTGGCATTCACCTTCCTGATGCAAATCTGTCTGGCTTTTGTACCTCATGAAAGCGACACGCTGAGTCCTGCACTGGAGCAGATATTCGGAATAATGCCAAGAATAACGATTGCAAGCCTTACAGCGTATATTGTTTCGCAGATGCATGACGTGTGGGCATTTGATTTCTGGAAGAGGAAAACCGAGGGAAGGCATCTGTGGCTCAGAAACAACGCCTCGACTATGGTGTCTCAGTTGATAGACAACGTAATTTTCACGTGGATAGCATTTGTGGGCTTCGGCATCTTCTGGGAGCAGGTTTTTCCGTGGGACCTCATTGCCCAGATATTCATCACCTCGTATATAATGAAGTTCATAGTGGCAGTATTTGACACACCATTTGTCTATCTGGCAAGGAGCATCAAGGGTGCAGTGGAAAAAAATGAAATCATCCAATAATGCCCATTTCCAAAAGCTCTCCGTAAAGACCATCAAAGACGAATTCAATGGCTATTGCAGCCAGAAATATTGCGAATATCCTTGCAATAATATCCGCACCGCTCCTGCCGAGCAGTCTGATTATCGGGGAACTGTAAATGTGGCTCAGCCTCACAATTCCGTAAACGAGGAATGCGCTGAGCACAGCAATTGCCCTCATAAAGATGTCACTGGCCTGCGAGTATATGACGATACCTGCAGTAATTGCTCCAGGACCGGAGTAAAGAGGAAGAGCGAGGGGAAATACGGCGATAGAATCTACATCTATGCTTTCCTCAGCCCTTCTTTTGTAAGCTTCCTTTCTCGTTCCACCGAGTAGTATATCCACGGATGCAATGAAAAGCAGTATCCCGCCTGCTATTCTCAGACTGTTAATCGACACGCCAAAGTAGTCAAGAATTTTCCCCCCAGTTACCATCGTGAGAATGAGGATTGATAGAGCTATTATTGTTGCTCGCTTTGAGATCCTTTCCCTCATCTCATCGCTGAACTTTTCGGTCAGGGCAATAAAAATCGGAAGATTCCCGGGTGGGTCTATTATTACGAAGAGCGTTGTAAAGCATGTAAAAAAGTAACTTAGATACGGGCTCAGATCCATGCTAACCCTCTACGGAGTCAACGGCTTTTCTGAGATTTTCGAGAAGCTGCAACGCAAGCTTTTGGGAGGGGAAGGAGAACAGACCACAATCCGGGCCAACGTACTCTACAAGATCACCAAATTTTTCAAGAGCAGCCCTTATTCTGCCCTCTATTCTCTCAACTGGTTCAATCTCATCGATGGCGAGTGAGATCAACTCCTCGTTTCCCCATGCGTTCACGTTGTGGAGTGAATTGAACTCTGCAATTATACCATCGATATCGCTCCTAGCAACACCAATTCTGAGTTTTTTGTCAGCCGCCTCAACGATTTCGGCATCTATGAAATCCATGTTTTCCATCTTCTTTCCGCATTCAATGCCAATGACATCTATACCTGTTTCAAGCAGTCTGTCGTAGTAGAGGGGATCGTGCAGGTGAATCTGAACATCCGCCCTGACGCTGTAATCCAGAGCTTTGTTTAGTAGATCGATATCGGGCTGCAGGTCTGGAGCTATCCCGAGGCTCGGCTCGTCTATGCTTATGCACTTCACGTTTTCATATCTGGTTGCATTCTCTACAAATCTTCGGATCGATTCTGCGATGTTCAAAAGCACGTCCTCGTAGATCACCCCTCCAAACTCTTTGTAGTATAGCTCAAAGGGTCCGGTTATGCAAACCCTGACTCTTTCAACCCTCATTTTCTCCACGTACTCAAGCTCCGGAATCAGGGCCTTTTTTCTGTCAATTAAGTATGGTTCTTCCTGAAACTTTTTGATAGGATCGAGAAACATTTCTATCATATCTCTGAACTGCGGATAGGTCGGAAGGTCAAGGACCTTTGCCTTCATCAGAAAGGCTCGCTGAACCATCTCCTCGTATTCCCTGGTGTTGATGTTGCCGTTAATCCAGTCCCTGCCGATACCCTCTGGCAGCGGAAAGCTGCCAATATCATCCACCTTCATGCTACTTCTCCAGTATCTCCCCTCTTAATGCGAGCCTCTCTATCTGATCCCTTAGTTCCTCCAGGTTATCCATGATCTCTCTCCAGCATCCTCTGTCGTCGCCGCAGTTCACCAGTTTGTCTCTGAGTTCGCGCAGCCTCAGTTTTATTCTCCTGACCTGATCTGCGTAGACCTCTTCTGATTCGGTGCCGTAAAAGATATTCCCCACCCTTCCTATGGCTGCTCTCAAAAGCCTTATTCTCTCTTCAACATCCCCGCTGTAATCGAAAGATTCGAGAAGTTCAACGAGATGGTCTTTTATGGAAACCATATCAAAGATAAATTATCTTCTTAAAAAAGTTTATCTCGACATCTCCCAGATGTAAACTCCCGCCCGCATCTCATACTCTCTGACTGGTTTGTAGCCCGCTTTTATGCACTCTCCCCTCTCAGAGGTGAACACGTAATCAAAACCTTCAGTACACCTGTCTCCAGAATATGCAACAGTCACGTGCCGCAGCATCCAGGGAAGCGGCCAGTAGTAATGTCCAGGCACGTAGACGAGAACCCTGTTCCCACTCTCAGCAAGGCTCTCTATTCTTTTTGCAATCTCAACTGCACCGGGTTGCGTCTGAATGTAGATAAGTGGTTCTCTTGTGTCCTGATAGTTCACGTAAGTAATGTGGACTGCAAAAATTAGTGTAAACAATCCGAGTATGCAGAAAGCAAACCTGAGAGCTTCCTTGTCCTCATCGAAAATTTCCTTGCCGGCAAAAACCGACCCGAAAAAGGCCAGAGGGGCGACAATATGAACAACAAGCCACGGGGTCTTGTAAGACATTGCATGGTAAAAAATTACCGATACAGCGGTCCAGAAAACTGCCAGAGCCTCCACGAAATTGAGCTCTCGCTTGACATAAAAGGCACCCAAAATGGCGATGCCCAAAGCGAGAAAATCGTATCTAAGCAGGATCAGTGCATAGTACCATACGGGATGGTAATGCACGCTTCCCCCAATGGCATTTTTCAGCCAGTAGGATATCGAGGAGCTGAGATAGTTTTCAATCCATTGAGCATTCAGCAAAGCTTCCATGGCGTTATTGTCAACAAAAGCCGATGAGTACATGAAAGCAGAGAAGAGTGCGAATACGGTTGCAGATGCTGCCAGGGCGGGAAGATTGATGTTTCTGAAGTAGTCCCGGCCTTCTGAGTAGATCCCGTAAACTGGGATGAGGACCAGAAAGCTGAGGTACTGAATCCAGTTTTCCTTCGATGTGAATATAACTGCCAGAAACAGAGCTGAAATGCATGCGTCAGCAATCCTCTTACTCTCCCTGTATCTGAGGTAAAAAAACAGAGCAACCAGAAAGGACGAAAGAACGATTATGTCGTTTCTCGCATATCTGGAGTAGTACAGGATTGAGGGTGAGAAGAGAAGAAAGAATGTGAAGATGTATGCGGAATTGCCAATCCATCTTTTAAGCATGAATCCGGCAACCACCCCCATAACACTGAATGCTGCTGCGGGAAGCCTGAGAGAGAAGTTGTTATCTCCCAGAATCCGGAATATAACTGAGAGGATGAAGTACTGGAAGGGACCGTGGTATGCAGGGTCGTATACATAGTTTTGATTTTCGATTACTGATTTTAAGGCTATCCAGCCGTGGATACTTTCATCAAAGTCAACTATCCTTGCATCAAGCCAGAGAAATCTGGTTATCAGGGCAATAAGCAGAACGATTAAAATTTCCTTCCTCATTTCCATCCGCCACTCCTGCTTCTGAAGTACAGAAAAACCGCCACTGAGAGTATGATGACAACAGCAGCAGCAATCGGATCTGTTTTAAACTCGCCTCTTTTGAAAACAAGGTAGGGGCTACCGGAGCTCTCAAATACCTCGTACTTTGAGCTTTCGAAGTTTTTAACACCTTTGTAAACCACATTTTCGTACTTTTCCACCGGCAATGCTGATAGTATGAGGAGACTCTGATTTTTCTGATTTCTCAATTCGAATACGTTGGATACCAGCTTGTAAGACAGGCCGATTCTTCCGGTCGAGTTGGCGGGGATAATGATGTCCTGGAACTCTAATTCATCGCCTTTTACTTTGTAGTTTATAAAACTGAGGGTGGATTCGTCAATTCTCAGGTTTCTGTGTGTGGGTAAGGTAACGGCCAGATCTCCTTCAAAATTTCTCCTACCCGAATTGGTTATCAGAATTATTTCGAAAACTTCCAGAGTGGGCTGAATGATGATATGCCTCATCAACGAAATATTCTCAGTGCTGCTGGTGAAAAGGAGGTTGAAGGTCACGGATGTGTTGTCGGTAACGTTCAGCTCGTTAACAAACGTCTTGTTCATCGCAAATAGTTTGAGCTCGTACCTGCCTTCGGGCAGTGATATCACGCTGCCGTTCGTGACGTTAAAATTCGTGCTGAAATTCTGACCTGTGACATTTAAAAGACACTCTCCATTGTAGCCGATCAGCACAACCCTTACAGAGTATTCCGCAGCGCTTGCAGTGGAGAGCAAGATCAATGCGATGAGAAGAAGTGCTGGCCTCAATCTACCACCCTCTCCATTGCACCCCACTCAACATCCCTTCCTCTGATGAACGAAATTAATGCGCTTATTGATGCGATCTGCAGGAGTACGGCGTGTGCCATCAATCCAATGGTGACCCTGATCTTAGAAATTTTTCTGTAGTGGTACAGCAAAAAAATCGGAGCGAGAATGAGAAGCGGGATGTAAAGTACCGGTACGAAGGTTAGAGTTAGCGCCATATACCACGAAACCCGGACTTTCCAGTGTGCATTCCTCATAATCTTCCTGTATCTCCAGAGCTGAAGGCCTCCGTGGTACCATCTTTTTCTCTGGTTGTACAGGTCGGTCCATGTGAGGGGAGCCTGCTCGTAAATTCTTGTGGTTTTCACAAGAGCCGCCTTGCACCCTTTTGCATGCATTCTAGTGGCATAGTCAGCATCCTCAGCCGTTGCCCACTCATGAAGTCTTTCCTTCATGAGCCACTCAGCTCTCAAAACGCCGATCATCCCGTTGAACTGCTTGAAAGAGCTTTTCTCCAGAAGAAAATTCAGAAGATAGTATTCTGCCTCCACAGTCTCCGAAACAAGGTTAATTCCGTTGTTGATGTATCTTTTCGAGGATGCGATGTAGCAGTCTTCACAACCCTCCAGCGCCCTGACACATTCAGTAATAAAATTTCTCTCAGGTCTTGAATCGACGTCAAATATGGCGATATAATCCGGTTTGAATTTTTCCAGGTAGTTTAGGGCATCATTTATCGCTCCTGCCCTCTTGCCTCTCCGACCATCCCTCAGAAGCACCTCAATTCCAAGTTTTTCAACTGTCTCCTTTCTTCTATCGTTCTTTCCGGCCCTGTCTATGACATAGAGGATTTTTACCTCAAAATTGTCATATTCAAGAGATTTTAAATGCTCCGCACTTCTCACCAAAATTTCTTCGCTCTCAAAGGGCGATACTGGTACCACTACTGCAACCCTCATGCAAGCATTTCTTCGAGCATTTTTGCCGTCTCTCCGGGATCGGCCCTTCCACGCGTCTTCTTCATTACCTGACCGACCAGAAAGTTTAATGCCTGTTTTTTGCCGTTCAGATAATCCTGAACAGCTTTGGGATTTTCCTCTATCGCTTCCTTGCAAAAACGAATAATTTCCTCCTTTGGTATGGCAAACAAACCCTTCTTTGCAATTATTTCGTCAACCTCGCCACCACTGTCAAGTTTGGTTCTGATAACCTCCACAACGCCTTTTTCTGTAATTCTGTCTTTGTCAAAATATTCTATCAGCTTGGCAAACTCAGAAGGAGGAAAAATCTCCATGCATTTCACGAAGCTCCATCCTCTGTAGTTCAACTCTCCCCTCAACACATCGACTATCCAGCTCGCAGCGAGTTTCGGATTTACATGCTTCGCCACATTCTCGAAATAGTCTGCCATCCTGACATCGAGAATAAGGACCCTTGCGTAGTTATCCCCGATGCCGTATTCAGCCTTCAATCTCTCCCTTTTCTCCTCTGGCATTTCTGGGAGGGTTCCCTCAACCTCCTTCAGAATCTCCTCTGTGTATATGGGGACGAGGTCCGGTTCGGGAAAGTAGCGATAGTCCTGCTCCTCCTCTTTGCTCCTGAGCGTCACTGTTATGTTTCTGGCTTCATCAAAGTGTCTTGTTTCCCTGGCAACTGCCCTTCCCCTCTGCATGAGATTCTTTTGCCTCATAACCTCGTAGGAAAGGGCCCTTTCGACACCTTTGAATGAGGATATGTTCTTTATCTCAACCCTCCCCCCTCCCCGGATCGATATGTTTGCATCCACCCTCATGGAACCCTCGAGATCGCCATCAAAAACGTCCAGATACTCCAGAATCATCCTGAGCTTGTTAAGGAATAGTCTGGCCTCTTTGGGGGAATTCATCACGGGCTCGGTCACGATCTCCAACAGAGGGGCCCCACTTCTGTTGTAGTCTATCATAGAGTACTTGGCGGTGGTTATGGAACCCTTGTAGCTGAGTTTTCCGGGATCTTCCTCCATGTGGACTCTCTTGAGCTGTATCTTCTTTTCCTGTCCATCAATTTCGATACTAACATAACCCCCAAGAGCAAGTGGACGATCGTACTGACTTATCTGGAATCCTCTGGGGAGATCGGGATAAAAGTAATTTTTCCTGTCAAAAACAGTAAAATGCTGAACTTCGGAATTAAGGGCAAGCGCAACTTTTATAGCTGCCTTTACGGCTTCTTTGTTGATTACGGGCATGGCTCCCGGCATGCCAAGGCACACAGGACAGACGTGTGTGTTCGGCGGACTGTGGTGGTAGTCCAGCGGGCATGAGCAGAAAAGTTTAGTTCTGAGTTTGTTAAGCTGAACGTGAACTTCAAGTCCTATGACCACATCGTCCATAAACTGTGAAAACGTGGACGTATTAAAAAGGTTGTGAAATCATGTGGAAAATACGGCTTGATCACCCCGTAAACTGGAAGCTGAAGCTGAAATTCTTCGTTTTACCGGATAGTCCGACTCCGGACATGGTTTTTGATGGAAAATGGGTGAGAGCGCTTAGAGTGAAGGATGAGATCGTTCCGCTGGTAATTTATCCTGAAAGCAGTAACGTTCTGGTTGTGGATACCAGCGAGGTTTCGGAGGGGGAAAAGAAGGTGGTTGAGAGGAAGATTGTGGACTATTTCGGCCTTCATGACCCTTCTGGACTTTACAGTTTCATGGATGGGGATGAAAAACTGAAGTTTCTGAAGGAGAGGTTTTATGGGTTCGGTAGAGCGGGATTGATGTCCATGAGCGTCTACGAGGGAGTGATAAAGGCTGTAATTCAGCAGCAGATCTCATTCAGGGTGGCTGAGAAAATAACGGCCAGAATCGTGGAGAGGTTTGGAGAGCGTAGTGAGCATCGAGGATTTGTGGCTTACGAATTTCCGGACCCCGAGTCGCTTGGATCTGCAGGAGTTGAGGATTTAAGGGATTGTGGTTTGAGCAGAAGGAAAGCGGAGGTCATAATTGACATCTCTGAGACGGCTACCAGCTTTGATTTTGAAATGCTAAGAAAAGCCAGGGAGGAGGAGGTTTATGAGTTTCTGACGTCATTCAGAGGAATCGGAAGGTGGACGGCTGAACTCGTGATGTCAATGGCAATCGGAATGAATGTTTTTCCAGCAGACGATCTGGGGGTGAGAAGAGCAGTTTCAAACCTTTATTTTGATGGAGAGCTGAAGAGCATTGAGGAAGTAAGAAAACTGGCTAAAGAGAAGTTTGGAAATTATGCAAGAGATGTCCTCTTCTATCTTTTCCTCTATGATAGAAGCTAAAGTTTTTTAGGAGGATGCTGAACTTTTATAAGAATGTTTCCCGAAATAGAGGAACTCAGGAGAAAAAGGAAAAAGCTTGGGGTAAGCCAGAAAAAACTTGCAGAGCTCGTAGGAGTGAGTCAGCCTCTGATAGCCAGGATAGAATCCGGAAATTTTGATCCAAAACTTTCCCTTGTGAAAAAGATTCACAGAGTACTTGAGGAGATAGAGGGTGGTAGAGTTGAGGCGAGAGTTGTAATGAACTCACCCGTGATTTATGTGTCCCCGTCAGACAGCTTGAAGAGGGTGGCTGAGCTGATGACCAGAAAGGAGATTTCTCAGCTTCCCGTCATCGAGAGGGGAAGGGTTGTGGGCAGCATAACGGAGACTGATATTGTGAGGGCTGTGATTGAGAAAGGGTCTCAGGCGGAAAATATCAGGGTTGGCGAGGTTATGGGTGAGCCTTTTCCCACCATAGACCCTGATGAGAGTGTGAGCGTTGTTTCTAAACTTCTGATGGAATATCCTGCAGTTCTGGTTGTACAGGGGGAGGAGATCGTTGGTATAGTGACGAAGCAGGACGTGATGAAAACCGTTACCAGGGATTGATCGAAAAATTTTAAGCGCCAACCGCTGTGACATTTTTGTGAAGCTGTCACACATGGTTATAATTCTGCTGATTCTTGCAGGTATCCCTCTAACACGGGCGTGGAGCATGGGATTTGACATAACGGGCACGCCTGAAGGTGGGTATCTGATTGCCGGGGCTACTGGATTGAATTACGGATACAGCCATGCGTGGCTAATAAAGGTTGATCGGAATGGAAACGAGGTATGGGATAAAACCTACGGGGGAAATTGCAGGTCACAAGCCTGGAGTGTGGCAAGAGTTGAGGGTGGATATGTATTTGGGGGAATTACAGGCTGTCGTGATGACGACGCATGGATTGTAAAGGTAGACGAGAATGGAAATATGGTCTGGAGCAGGGTTTTTGGCTACGGTGGTGGAGGGGACAGTGCGACAGCGGTTGCAAGGTCGGGAAAAGGTATGCTCGCTGCTGTAACTATAGCTCCCTGCAGGAATGGATGCACGAATGAGGATGTCTGGATAGTGAAGTTTGGGGCGAATGGGACTGAAATATGGAGAAAGGAAATCGACAACAGGAAGTACGACAGCATAAAAAGGATAATCAGAACCACCGATGGCGGGTACATCGGGGTGGGCGCTACTGGTGACTATGAAAATGGGAGCTACACCAATCTCGACCTCTGGGTTTTGAAGCTGGATGAAAATGGAAGCGTAGAGTGGAGTGACGTTTTCGACTACGGTCTTCTTGACGTAGCATGGGATGTTGTCGAACAGGATGACGGGTTCGTAATCGTAGGGGAGGTGTGGACATGTGCTTTGACAGGATCTACCAGCACATCAGCAAAATGCGTTTATCCCCTCGTTTATCCCATATTGCTGAAGCTGGATAAAGACGGACATCCTGTTGGGGAGAAGAAAATTGAGTGCGGCGGTATATGTGCGGGATGGGGAACAGTTGATGATGTTGTGGCGGGTGTGGCTGTGAAAAATTCCAGCGAGCTACTCTGGATATGCAACCGTACAGACTGCAAAAATATTGAAGGCAATTTCACATTTCTGCCCCTCATCTTCGGGCCGGTCAGAGTGGAGAAGGCGGAGGATGGTTTTGTTGTACTGGCCAGTGAAAACAACTCTGTCTGGCTGGGAAAGTTCAACAGCAATCTCGATCTCATGTGGGAAAAGACATTCAGGCATAAACTGGAAGAGGAGCATTTTGGTAAACCATCCGCACACAGCTACCTTTTTCAGGCCGGAGCGGCAATAGCTCTTGCAGCAATCCTTGTGGCGGTTTTGAGAAAAATTTAGGAATTGGATATGAAGTTCCCGTAACCCCACCACGGATAATCCTGTGGATGCTCCATACCCGGCAGATTCTTTAGCAACTTGATAATCACTGAAAGCATCTGATCGAGTAGCTTCATCACCTCGAAGTCAGCCCTTTCCTTTTCCGAATACGGCATCAGAACTCTGAATTTCAGCAGATAGTTCAAACCGGTTCTTCCATCGGGTGGACCGGTGATGCTTGCCATATTCGTCACCAGGATACCGGTTACATTTTCAAGCTCCGATCTAAGCGTGCTGTTCATTACAATTTGTTTTATAATTCTGGCGCTGTCGTAGAACTGTGTGTAAGTTGCGATTATGAAGGTGTTGATCGTGTTGTTTCCGCTGACCTCCATAACCCACAGAGTCTGTTTCAGGTAGGGGAGAAAGTCGATAATGAATCTGTTGAGTGCAATATTGGCAAAAACTATGTTGTCTTCATTGGTCGGATTGGGAAGATGATCGGGCTCGGGATATCTTTTATCCCAGTTCAGAAGCTCCTCTGCCATAACCTTAATGTTGTAGGCGAGATTTCTCAGAAGGTAGTAGATCCATGTTGGGTAGAAGTTCTGCCATGCCGGGATGTCGTGATCGCCGGGATAACTGCCGGCAGGCATGCTCGTCACGAGAGCTACAAATGGGTGGATGCCGTATCTGTGTCCGAGCAAAATACCGACTACATGTTCGTTATCAGCGGCAAGACCTATGAATCCCGGCAACCCGAGACCGCTGTGGGGGTCGGGATCAAATATGTTTACAATTCCGATAATTCTGTAACCATTTCGAAAAGCCTCCTCAGAGCTGACGGTATTGATTGTGTAGTCCAGAGATATTATATGAACCGTGCAGGGGAGCGCATCAGGCCCCTCGATCCTGCTGTAGGGCTGCCTCATTATGTCGGGGATCGTGCTGTACTGTGTGCACATCTCGATGGTTCTGCTGATTACCACTCCAAGAACGTGGTCTGGAGCGTTGAACTGAATAAAGGGGCCGAAACGGTAGCCGCTCAGATGTTCTCCGCAATTATGTGCCCCCTCGTTGTCTAAATAGCAGCATTCACCATCGGCCTGACAGATGTATTTCCCGCAGTAAGCACCTTCATCAGGGCCTATGCAGGCTGGCTGAGTTTCGGCATCCACGTCATTTGTGTTTCCGTTTATCCCTTCGGTCTGGGAGTTATCATCATTGTTCGGGTCAACAATGCCCATCTTCCAGATGAGTAAATCCCAGTGGTGAAAATGCTGGGCTGCCGGTATGCTGTAACCGTTTACATTTACAGGATCAACATCCTCCGGCTCGGCTATCCACCTCACTTTGACCCAGTCTCCCCCTCCAACGTCCCAGTATCTGCCAATGAGTGTGATATTGTAGCTTCCGGGTGTTACCGCAACATCTCTGGCAAATGTTTCCTCACCACACCCGGCACCGACCTCGTAGGCCTTTCCGTTCACCATAACATCAGATATGGCCGCTTTGAAAGTCACACGCCATTTGTCACTCACCCCCCCGCTAATTGGCTCTCCACTGAGCGTGGCGTAGCCACTACTGTTGGTTAATGCTATACCAAATGCACCGTATCCGTTATCCCACTCTCCCCTGATGTAGGCCGGGTAGTTCCCGACGGGATTGCCACCGGATGTTACTTGAATCCTGACACCGATCGTGTCGTCGTCAAATATGCCATCCCAGTCCCTGGATATTCCGGTGACAGAGCCTGGAATAACGCTAACACAGGCTGTCTGTACGCTCGCATCGGGAACTGTGGCTCTGGCCTCTATGTAGTCTACGTCGATGTTTGCGGTATCCGAACCCCAGAGACGAGCGTATGCCTGACTTTGGAACAGGACGTATACTTTTCCGGAGCTGGAGATGTAACTGGACGGAGAATCGGTTGTGAAGTTTATCCACGTCCATCCGAGATTGACATCTGAGTAGTTGGCATACATTTCCCAGGAACAGGTCTCAAAGTTCCAGATGTACGCCTGAATTCCATCATCCTCATCTCTCAGGTATGCGTTGATTTCCAGATGTGTGGATGATGTGGCAACGCTGAACATGAATTCCATAACAGCGTACTCGGCATCATCTCCGAGTAATGTATCTGATGCGGTTGTGGAACTTCTGGAATAAACACCGTCCAGTGCTTTGACTGCATCTATGTCAGACTGACTAAATTGCTGCCCAATTCCGGCGCTGTAGTCACTCCACGGACTTTCCCACGCACTGTCATCATTGGCCCACAAATTTCCGCTGTTCTTCCATCCTCTGGGGAAGGGTGATGACGGTGAGACCTCTATGACCCCACCGATTTTGTTGAAGTTTTCTAAATACGTTTTAGCCTCTGCAGCGTTGAAAGCAAAGCAGATAATGGTTGTTAACATGATAATTCTGACAGCTTTCACGAAATCAGGATAAAACAAATAAATTATTAAAATTTTCGTATTGTTATTGTTAATGATTATGGTAATAAAGGTTATAAAATAAATTTTTCAGAAAAGTTTATATATTCCTCTTGTCAGCATGTATTATGAACACCCTTGTAGATGTGGTGGCAAACCTGCTGCAGGCCCTGGGTGTGAGGGTTAGCTATGAGACGTTTATAACGCTGTTAAACGTGATTAACTGCATCTACAGCCTGCTGCCATCCTGGCTGCAACCAGTGGTGAGTGCAGTCCTCAGGCCACTTGTGGACGCTCTGATTTCCGCCATTGCCTGATTTTTTTGTTCAGCGATATACTGCAGAGAGCTTCGCACCAATCTTTGACAGTAAAATTATTACCCACTTGAGGGACTCAAGCCCCCAGTAAGTGATGCTCGAGCCGTAGGATTCGCAGTAACCGCCCGGCTGGATGCACTCGTACTCTTTTCTGAGGATGTAGGCCAAACCTCTGCTGGCATTCTCATCTCCTGCGATGTATGTGATATTGCCAGCAACCTTCTGCCACATTCCCACGCTGTACTTGATCATGGTGGTGTTGTTCATGACCACATCCGTTGCATCTCTGATGCAATCTGAAAAATACTTCAAAAAGCCGAAAAGGTAGTAGATGTCCTCGGTTGCCCTTGTTACGAGGGTGCTGTTCTCGGCGATGATTTTCGCTATCTCTCCATTCAGCATGAACATTTTCTGAATGAACTGTAGGAGGTAGGATGCCGCCATCCAGACATCGACAGGCAACTTTTTCACCCCGGAAAGTAAGTTGGAAATACCCTGAGGGCGTCGGAAACCAGTATCACCAGATGTTTGGCTGCATAGTACAGATTTGCCACAAATTCTGGATTGTTTGACACCCTCTCTGTCATCACCCTCAGCAGGAAGGATGTTCCGTTCGTTCCGGATGCCTCGCCAATTATCAACGTGGCGTTTTTTGCAGCCAGAGCTACCACTTCCGAAAATTTGTTTTCAAGGGTGGAGTTGTGGTTGATCTGCCATACAAACCCGTATTTGTCGAAAAGAAGCTTTCGAAACCATGTGACAGAAACGTCTGCGTGGTACCATATTTCCCAGAAGCTCTGGTAAGCCCCTCTTGATGAATTCACGACCGTCTCGTTGTTTCCCGTGTACTTCAGGTAGATAAAGAATTTTCCAAGCGATCTGAGCACAGCGGCAAGCGCCTGAAGTATCACATTGCCGAGTTCCGCTACCGTCGGCATTGTCCACCTCACAGGAATTCAAAAACCTTCATGAAGTATATCACAGTACTGTTCATTGCCCTCACGAATCTTACAGCAATTTCCTCTGAAATCTGCTTGTTTTGAGTGAGTTCAATGTATGTGTGCCTGGCGATGTAGCTTATGCCGCTCAAACCGTCAATATCTCCGAACAGACCTCTGGAGTTTGTCGAGAGGGAGTGGAGGGTGTCGGCGAATGCGAATAGAAGGGTGGAGTTCGAGGCTGTGAGGTCTGCAATGGCTCCAAAAAACTTTACAACCCATAAAATAGCGGAGATCTGGGCGTAAACGAAGTCTGTGTGCTCCGGCGTTATATGCTTTGTAACCAGTTCAAGCATGCCGTAAATTAAAGCAAAGAAATCTGAAATCGGAGTTAGAACTCCGTTCAGAGCGAAATCAGTTGCATTCGCTATCACCCGATCACCTCATTCACTTTTTCGAGCATCTTTATGGCAACCTTTACTCCTAATTTCGCCGTTTTCCAGAACTTCATAGCGAAATTCTCATCGATATGTCCGGTCAAATTGCTCATAACAGCAGAAAGGCCATTACGCCCCATCTCATTGCCAAAGATGGTCTCGGGATTTCTTCCGAGGTAGTTCACCATGTTGCTGAAATTCTTCAGGGCGGAAGCGTTCTGGCCCGCAACATCCAGAGCCCCTCCATTACCTAAAAAAGGTTTTGCAAGCCAGTATCCTAACCCTGCTGCGTGGAGGGATACGTTCCATATGTCAGCGGTGTCTACCTTCAGCATCAGGGTGAGCGTGCTGGACATCAGCTCGAGACCTGCCAGAATGAGCCTGTAGAAGACGTCAGCGAAATCCGCAGCGCTGGCCATTCAATATTGATAATTCATTACTGAATAATAAATTTTTCGTATTGTTTGAAATTAAGGTGATGATGAGCATCAACAACCTGAAAGTTACTCAAAATTCTTTCGCGCTTCTTTCATGTTTCTCCAGGCGTTGAAGCTGTCTATAATAAAACTCAGTCCAAGCCTTACGGTGAAGTAGCCTATTGCCAGGAACATCGTGTATGAGAAAGCCTCGGAGTCTATGAAAAAGGTTGTGAGAAGCATGTATGGGCTCAAAAGCAAAAAGAACAGAGATGTGGTGAACATCATTTTTCTGAAAAACAGAGGCCAGTATTTTTCATTTGCCATTCTCTGAAGTCCCTCGTAAGCTTCTCTGTCATTCATTGCAATTGCGAGAATCGAAAGAGCGTGGTATTCGTTGAGTTCAGCCTCAAGTCTTTCTACATCTTCCAGAAATCCTCTGAAAAACTTTCTGAGAACCAGCGATTCCAGCCGCTCGGCCAGAAGGATGACCACAAAAGTTACGGAAATAAAAAGGTAAAGAAACGGGCCGTTCATGGTGGGAGATGAATTCCGAAGAATCCTGCGGCAATGTACCTTGTTCCTACGTAGAACGCCAGACCGCCGAACATTGCAAACAGCGCATCCATCGGGAGGTATTTCTGTGTTCTCGGTCCAATATAGCTGCCTATGAGGATACCGACCCATCCGATCGTTATTGGCCATACGAACTGCACACCTCTGGCGAACCATCCTGCCAGGGCTGAACACTGGTTCAGGAATACCGTTAGTGCCGAAACTGCGGGAGTTATGTACATGGGCCATCCAATGGCTGTGAAGAACGGAACGATCATGAATCCACCGCCAACACCGATGAGGGCTGCGATAAATCCAATCAGCAATCCGTAGAAGAACGGCAGATAGTTCTTGGCGACGAAATGTTCTCCGAAGAAGTCAAATTCAACCTGCGAGAGAGAGTACTTAACATTCGTTATTCCTTCAAGCTCGTCCAGTCTCCCACTCTTTCTAAGCTCCTCAACTCTCTGCTGGAATCTTTTGGCGGCTTCTCTTCCCTTGGATTTTGAAGCCTTTGCCCTCGGAGTTATCTGATAGAACATGTAGAAGGACACTGCCCAGGTGCAGATACCGAAAAGACCCTTGTATAGCGCAACTCCAAGCTTGCCTCCCGTACCCCAGACGGCAACCTGCGCTCCTATAACCATTCCAAGACCCATCGCAATTGCAGCAGGCCAGACAAGCCTTTTCTGGGTGTACCAGTTTATCGTGCTTGAAAGGGAGTTTAGCCAGGTAATTGCGGTGTTTGAGAATCTGATGTGGTCTGTCAGGTATTTTCCAGCATCGTTGTACATTCCAATGCTTACGGATTTTCCTTTAAGCTTGCTTGCCCAGTTTCCTATGCCGAGTATTGAAATGTGGCCAACACCGGCCATAATTCCTCCGAAAGCTCCAACGGTTGAGAAAATCCAGCCTACCCAGACACACCACAGTAAATAAACAATGGCGTTTATTTTGATCTCTTCACCGTGTATCACCATCCATGTTACGTCGAACAAGTTTTCACCCCCTTACTCATCGTCCTTGGGCTTTCTGAACAGCAGGAAGTTACAGAGCTTGCACACATTGAATCCCGGATATGTTTCGCCCGTCCTTGGATAACTGGCCCCTCCGTACTTTGCGGTTCTTTCCAGCAGTCTGACAATCAATGCCTCGAAATGTTCCCACGGTATGTAGACGTTGATTTCTCCCTGCTCGGTTTTTCCTGAAGTATAGCTGCTGCTGCACATCGGAACCACGTTGATTCTCTTGTTGTTGTACGTCCACACAACTCCACCGCACACAGCCGAGTTCATCATGAGATTCGGCTGAATCGGGTGGATGTCCAGGGCTGATGAGTAGTCATTGTAGATGTGGTAGCTCTGCAGGACATCGCATATAATGTGGATTACATCGGGCTCAAATTTTGCCTTGTGCAGCGGAGCTGTGGCAAATGCAATCAATCCTTCAGGCAATCTCGGCTTCGTCTTCACGAACTTTTCAGCCTGCTCCCTGTCCCGTACGTATTTCAGGTGGCTCTTAATTTCCTGCTCATCCAGATCCTTCCATCCGAAAAGAAATCGCGCATTGCTGCAGCCAAGCATTCTTCTGTCTCCGAGAAGTACATCGCCCTTCTGCCTTGACTCAGCCGAAAAATGGCAGAATGTGAATGGATTGCACGCCACGAGGTACTCATGTTCTGCCTTAAACTTATCCAGCTCCTCCTCGCTGAAAAAGAATTTCACAGCCACAGGGTAGTATTTCAGTTTTAGCAGATTTCTCAGTGTAAAAACCATGTCAGCTCTGCTCAGACCTGTTTTGTCTCTTTTTAACAGCATTGTTTCTGCAAATTTCCTGTCGTCAAGCAGCGTTTCACTATCTATTGCCAAATTCGCTTGCTGCATGTCTCCCGCTCGGGTGGGATATACTTAAATTTTTCGAAATTTTCTAAATAGGTTTCGAAAAAATTTGAAAATCTGGTTTTTTGCTCCCCTAACATTAGTTTTTAGAGTGCAAATTTTATCTTATATATTATTGTCAGTATTACAATTTAATTTTTAAATTAAAAGTAAAATTGATAAAAATACCATTTCGATGTGCTCGAAAAATTAAAATTAATCGAAACACGAGCACTGTCTTGCAAAATCCTGGAAAAGCTGCCTGCCTTTTTCGAGAATAAAATCCAGATACTCTTTCATTTTCTTGCTTTCGGTGGAAAGTTTGGAATACACCAGGAATATCTTTCTTTCTGACTTGAAGCCCTGTATTTTTCTCATTTTGATCAGACCGACCTCACAGGCACGACATGCAGCTATGTAGGACGTAATGGCTATTCCCATTCCGCCACTGACAGCGTTTATCTTGGAATAAAAGTCTCCAACGGTGTAGGCAATATTCAGCCGGTCAAACTTCAATCCGCTATCCATCAATGCTTTTTTTGTACTTGTGGTGATCCCGTAATCGTCGGTGAGCATCACTATCGGATATTTTGTAATATCTTCCAGAGTCACAACGCTTTTGGAAACAAGGTCGTGGTTGGGAGGAACTATCAAAACAAGATGATCAATGCCCAGAACCTCGTATCCGAGTCTCTCTATCTCCAGATGCTCGTCCAGGAGATCGCCAGCTATTGCGAAATCAAATTTTCCGTTTAAAATTCCTTTGACACACTCATGTGCCCCCCTCAACGCTACGTTCACTTCGAGCTGGGGGTAGCTTGCCTTCAGCAGAGTTTGAATTGCGTGCACGACATTGATTCCGACCATTCCAGAAGCGATGGTTATTTTGTCCCCTCTAAGGTTGGATATAAGCTTTTTTGTCTCTTCAATACTGCTCAGAACGTTTTTCATGTTCTTGAATGCAATGTTACCCTCATCCGTAAGCCTTACTCCGTCCGTCCTTCTCTCAAGAAGTTTTGCTCCGTAAAATGACTCAACAGAGTTAATTTGAAAGCTTACGGAGCTTACGGACATTCCGAGACTTTTTGCGGCCTTTTTAAGGCTTCCAGACTGAACGACTTCTATGAAGGTTTTCATGAAGTCGACCCGCACCATAGTTCGAAATTTTTTGTAGGGGTTTTTAAATTTTTTTAAATTTTATTTTCTGTGACTTTTTCAGGCAATCTTTTCTGAGTGTAAAATATTAAATACTACTCACCGAATCTAAGCTGGTGGTAATGATGGACAAGGTTAAGCTCGGCATGGTGGTTGCAGAGTTCAACAGGGATATAACCTACATGATGGAAATTCTCGGAAAGGAACATGCGGAGTTTTTGGGAGCTGAAGTTTCGGAAGTTCTCAGAGTTCCCGGGACTTTTGACATTCCTCTGGCTGTAAAAAAGATGCTGGAAAGGGGTAGAGTTGATGCCGTTGTTGCGATTGGCTGCGTCATAGAGGGGGAGACGGAACATGACGAGATAGTTGCCCAGCATGCAGCAAGGAAAATAATGGATCTCAGTCTGGAATACGGCAAGCCGGTTACGCTGGGCATAAGCGGACCCGGTATGGGCAGGATTGCAGCTACGGAGAGAGTGGATTACGCAAAGAGGGCAGTTGAGGCTGCGGTCAAGCTTGTCAAGAGGTTGAAGGAGTATGATTCAGAGGGGAGCTAACAGGATTGAGGTTGTTCAGCCATCTGCAACTCTAAGAGTTTCAACAATGGCAAAGGAGCTTGCAAGGGAGGGCAGGGATGTAGTGGACATGAGTGTGGGTGAGCCCGACTTTCCAACACCGGATTTTATCATTGAAGCTGCTTACAGGGCAATGAAGGAGGGCAAGGTATTTTACACTCCGACAAGGGGAGTTCCGGAACTGACCGAAGCCATAGCTGAAAAGCTGAGAAAAGAGAATGGTATCGATGTGACGCCAGATAACATCATTGTCACGCCGGGTGCGAAGTACGCCATCTTTGAGGCAATGATGTGTTTACTGCAGGAAGGTGACGAGGTATTGCTTCTCGACCCCTCATGGGTTAGCTATGAGGCATGCATTTTGATGGCAGGAGCAAGGCCGATCTGGGTTCCCCACGAGGAGGGTTTCGAGGATGCACCTATAGAGGACTACGTTACCGGGAACACAAAACTGATAGTCGTAAACACACCAAGCAACCCGCTTGGCGTTGTTTATCCAAGAGAGTTTTTGAAGAAGGTAAGGGATGTTGCCGTTGACAATGACCTTCTGGTAATGTCCGATGAAATCTATGAGAAGATAATTTTTGAGGGCAGCCACCACAGTCTCGCTGCAATGGACGGGATGCTGGAAAGGACGATTACAGTAAACGGCTTTTCGAAGACATACTCAATGACCGGCTGGAGGCTCGGCTATGCCGCTGCTCCTGAGTGGATTGTAAAGCTGATGAACCGCATGCAGAGCCATTCTGTCAGTCATCCAACCTCGTTTGTACAGTATGCAGGTGTGGCGGCCCTTAAAGGTAGCCAAGACTTTATTGAAGATGTGGTCAGGGAGTTCAAAGCAAGAAGGGATATGATAATGGAGAAACTGGATGAGCTCGGTATAAAGTATGCACCGCCGAAAGGAGCCTTCTATATCTTCATGGATGTTGCCAGAGACAGCATGGAGTTCTGCGAGGAATTTCTGAAGAAGGAATATGTGGCACTAACGCCCGGTGCTGCATTTGGTGTGGCCTACAGGAGCTGGGTCAGGCTTAGCTACGCAACATCGAGGGAGAGAATAGCAGAGTTCCTGAAGAGGCTCGAGAGGTTCTTGAAATAAGATTTATTTTTAAAGTTCATCCGAAAGACTCGTACACCTTTCTCCTCTCACCCTCGTGGGGACAGAAGTGGACGGAAATGTGCTTTACCTCGGGGTGCTGTTGCCTTATCGCATCTGCAATTTCTTCAGACAGCCTGTCTGCATTGGCAACGGTCATCTCACCATCCACCGTCACGTGAAGGTCGAGGTGTATCGAGTTCTCTCCTGCATAAATCCCAACCATATCATGAACCCCCCTGATACCTTTAATACCGGAGCAGATTTTCTCCACACTCTCGTAAAATCCGTCAGATGGAGACATTCCAAGCAGAACCCTCGCATTTTCTCTTACGATTTTTATGGAGTTGTAGAGAATGATCAGGGCTATGACGAGAGTCGCCACACCGTCAAAAATCGGATATCCTGCCCGGACAAGTCCTACACCCACTACAGCGGCGAGAGTTGAGAGAGAGTCGTTCATACTCTCAACCAGAAGGGTTCTGTTGAGTATCCCGCTCCTCCTTGCCGAGATTAGAGCAGCAAGAATCAGCAGTAGGAGAACCAGAAGTTCAGCGTAAATGGCAATCTCCGTGTTTTTGAATGATGATGGAGGATTCAGCACCTTTGTCATTCCCACCTTGATCAGTTCGAAGGACAGGAAGGTTACAAAACCAACACCCACTATCAGCGAGGCAACGTTCTTGACCATCTCATGTCCGAGGGGGTGGGTTGGGTCTGGAGCTTTACGAGCCAGTCTTTCTGATGTGATCAGGATTAAAATCATGGATATATCCACAACCGAATGTAGGGTGTCGGCCAGTATCGCTGAGTATCCGGATAGATAGTAGGCACCGGCCTTTATTCCCATGGTCACCAGATATATCAGCAGGATATCCATCATATTCTCTTGACAAATTCTGCAGGGAGCTTAAGAACGCTTGCCAGACCGACGAAGTTCTCCTTTGAGATGCTTCCATCGGCGATATCTTTGAGTGCCTCCTTGGCATTGAATGCTATGCCCAGACCTGCTCTCTCTATCATTAGCCTGTCGTTGGCACCATCACCAACCGCCACCACGTTTTCGGGACTGATCCCTTCCTTTTTTGCTATCTCTTCCACTATTCTCGCCTTCTCCTTTGCGTCAATTATTCTGCCTTTTATCCTTCCGGTGAGCTTTCCATCTTTTACCTCGAGCTCATTTCCGAAGGCATAGTCCAGGCCAAGCTCCTCCTTCAGTCTGTCTGTGAAATAGCTGAATCCACCGCTGACAACGGCCACCTTGTACCCTGCTTCCTTCAGACTCCTTACCAGTTCCTTTGCTCCCTCGGTCAGCCTTATTCTCGAATAGATCTTCTCCAGAACTTCAACGGGCAGACCCTGAAGCAGCTTAACTCTCTCCTCGAGTGCCTCCTTGAAGCTGATTTCACCTCGCATCGCCTTTTCGGTCAGCTCCGAAACTTCTCTGTCCACTCCTGCCTCCTTGGCAAGCTCGTCGATTATCTCTGCGTCAACCAGAGTCGAATCCATGTCGAATACTATCAGTCTCTTCTCCCTTCTGAAAGTTGAATAGGGCTGCATTACTATGTCGAGGCCAAGTCTCTCCGCCGCCTCCCTAAGCCTTCTTCTGATTTCAAAGGAATCTCTTTCACCCAGATCCACAAGAAACTCAATTGAGATAAGTTCTTCCCTTGCTGTGAGGCTGGTTTTTTCGATATTCACGCCAAACTCGAGAAATATACCCGTAACATCCCTGACTATTCCAATCCTGTCCTTTCCAAGGACTGTAACCACGTACAGGTTTTTCCTTGGTTTTTCCTTCCTTTTGAAAGGCGTAAGGCTGACGTGAACGTTGGTTCTCTCTGCAGCCTTCTGAACCTCTCTTTTCATGCACTCCTCATTCTCAACCTCCGCAACAATGAACATCACAAACATGCCCTGCAAAACCGTCTGTTCGATATCCACAATGTTTGCACCGCACTCTGCCAGCGCTCTGGCGATGTTATGCACGATTCCCGGTCTGTCCTCGCCGTACACAGAGACTGCAATTAGCTTCACAATGAAAGTGTATCTTATCGAATTTAAAACACTTTTTTTAATTGCTTAAAGTTTTGAAATGGTTCTCCACGAGCAGTGCGAAAAACCTGTTAATCTCGTAGAGCGGTGCTCTGAACCTACCAAACCCACCACATCCGACACTCGGACTTATCAAGCCCGCTCCCTTTAACTCTGCTATGACAACACCGCCATCTCTGCCGAATCTCATCGAAATGTCCACGATATCTTCTCCGCAAATAATCAGGTTTCTGCCCTTTTTGACAATCTCCTCAAAAATTTCCGCAAACTCCTCGGGCTCCGTCTCTCCGATATCCTTAAAGTATCTGACCACCGCACTTCTCCACTCCGCCTTTCCATTCTGCAGATCTTCGAAAAAATACCTGATTATGTAGGGTATCTCCATGCTGGATACCGAAAACAATCGCATTTTCCATGAGAGAGAGCCATAGACAGAGTTTACTGGGACTGCAAGCCTGTAGTAGTCAAGGGTAAGTGCAACCTCTTCATCAAGCTTATCTGCCGGGATAGTCCCCTCTCCGGAGTACTCTAAAACGAGCTTCAGTGCTCTTTCTGTGTAGGGGTCTCTACCCAGAATATCCAGAATTTCCTTCAGTCCATGACTATAAGAGCCCCGTACGGGCATGCTTTCACGCAGTCATAACATTCCTTGCATTTGCTGGCGTCGATTCTGACAACCTTTCCCCCCTCTCTGATTATCGCATCAGTGGGGCAGACCCTACTGCAGGTTCCACAACCCTGACATCCCAGTACTGCGATCATTAATAAACTCCTCCAGCGTTTTTCTAATTTTCATACACAGTTCTTCAACCACTCTCTCCACTTCCTCGGCAATTTTCTCCTTAGGGGCAGGTTTGTAAATAAAGTAGTAACCGCCGCCGTTAAGCGGCATTTTTATACGGTAGGCCATCCCTGCAATGAGCAATCTCTGCAGGGACTTGTAGACGGCACTCTCGCCCCTTCCAACCTCTCTGCTGATATCCTCTACCCTCTCTCTACCGTGCAGCAACGCCTCGTAAACCATCATGTCCACGGCGGTAAGGCCAAAAATGCATTCAAGCAGATTTCCGCAATTGAGGGTGGAAATCATTTCCTTTATGGACTTCATGATTGAAGGGCCTTGTTGATCTCAGCCTTCACCGCATTCTCGGGCATTGCTCCTATGAACCCGCCGACAACTTTTCCGTTCTTGAAGAACAGAACTGTCGGAATGCTTGCAATGCCATATTCAAATGCGATGTCCTGGTTCTCGTCCACATCCAGCTTGTAGAACTCTGCCTGCCCGTCATACTCTTTCTCAAGTTTTTCCAGGATGGGAGAGATGTACCTGCAGGGCATGCACCAGTCCGCATAGAAGTCAACCACCACCAGCTTGTCACCTTCTATTGCCTTTCTGAACTCCTCACCACTAAGATGCCTCATTCAAATCACCTCCTTTCAGTTTTCTTATCAAACTTCTCAGCTCACCTTCATCAGGCACACCGACTATCAGATACATATCGTTTATAACCAGGGCGGGAACCCCTCGAATACCATATTTGAGAGCCTCCTTCATACCCTCGTCAGTATTGACGGGAAGCTCTATTGCCAGCACTCCTTCCTCCTTCGCTACCTTGCTCACAACCTTTTCCGCCTTTGGACAGTACGGACAGGTTGGAGACGTGAACAGCTTCATCATGACCATTTTCCTCACCTCACTACTACATTGTTCAGCGTATATAAATGGTTTTACTGGTTTTGACAAAATCGGTAAAAACTAAGCATAAATAGTTACAGTATCTCCATCCATAACGACGTGATCGAGTCCCACCCTCTGGCCGTGAAACTTCACGGATTTGCCCCATACCTTTGCATATCTGAAATTCTCAATAAAGTCCCTGTGTAGCTTTCTGCAAATGTCTTCGACGGTTGCCCCTCTCCTTAAAATCATCGGATTTTCCATGTCTGCCTTTCCACCGGGCGGTTTGAGGAAGATCCTTATAAAATCGAGTTTTCTGTAAATTTCCTCTTTAAGCAGGTCGAGATTGATCCCCTTTTCGGCAGAGATTTTTATTGCGTTATCGACATCAACATCCATCAGGTCTATTTTGTTAACCACTGTAATTGACGGTATGTAAACTCTGTTTCCAGCAAGTGCGTCTATCAGCCTTTCAATGGTAATTTCCTCTCTGATGACGACATCTGCGCTGTGAATCCTGTACTCTCTGAGGATCTCCATAATGGTACTTTCGTCAATACTCTGTTTTACAGTTGAGCTTATTCTGACACCACCTCTCTCCTTTTTTCTTATCACAATGTCTGGAGGACTCTGATCGAGCCTGATTCCACCCTCGTAAAGCTCCTTTTTGACCACGTCTATGGTGTGGAGGTTGAAGACATCTGCCACAATTATGATCAGATCTGCAACCCTGACTGCAGAGATAACTTCTTTTCCCCTCCCTCTCCCCTTTGAAGCACCTTCGACTATGCCGGGAACGTCTATAATCTGTATGGCTGCCCCTTTGTAGTTCAGTATTCCCGGGACTGGTTTGAGGGTGGTAAAATCGTAGTCAGCGACCTCACTCTTTGCTCCCGTAAGCCTGTTAAGGATTGTGGATTTTCCAACCGATGGATAGCCGATAAGGACGGCAGTGGCGTCTCCTTCCTTTTTCAGGGAAAATGCTGCCTGTCTTCCGGTTTTTGCTCTCTGCTTCTCAGCTTCCTCTCTCAGTCTTGCAAGCTTGGCTTTAAGTCTGCCTATGTGATGCTCTGTTGCTTTGTTGTAGGGGGTCCTCTTTATTTCCTCCTCAAGCTCTCTGATTTGCTGCTCTATGCCCATCTAAAATCAGAGACTATTACCTGAATAAAATCCTTATTCTTTCAGAAAAAATACATCGCTCACCTCCGCAACACCACCATCAACTGCAAATTTCAGTCTGGCCACATACGAGTGGTAGGACAGATAGGACTCTTCGCCCTTCTTTATTTCTATCACGGTATCATGGAACGGCAACAGTTTTTCAGACAGCTCTCCAATGGTGCATGTGCATAGTATTCCGCTCTCGTGCTCGATGATCATCTCAACCGCTTTTGAAATGTCATATCCGAAAAGTTCGAGAAAGTTCACACCGAATGAAATGATAATTCGATTGTCAAAGGACATCATTCTCATAATCTGGCCGAGATCCTCGAATATCTCGAATTTTCCCACCATATTCAGAAGTGAACACTCCTTTCTAGCCCCTATAGCCACAGCGTCACCGTACACCGGAAAATCGAACTTTCTGCCGAGATAGTTGATTCTCTCAACTGCTGCGTCGGTCCAGAGTACCCAGAAAGGCTCTCCAAACTGCTCGTAGAGCCATTTGCCCACGGTGTAGAAGCTGAGCACGTCTGGAAAAGAGATCATTATCCTGTCACCGTCATCGGCCTTGTTAAAGATGTTTGCGATTACATCCATAGCACAAGTCTTTGAAGAGTAAAAATAAGATTTTCCCATGAAAATAAAATTTCTATAGAGCAAGTTCAAAACTGTAATTACTTTTTTAAACAGCGTAGGCAGTGGCGAGAGGTGGAAATTGAGGTGGTGAAGTTTAAATCGCCTCTGGGCAATCCCGAGCAGATTTACGTCTATGTTATTGATCGGAAATTGATAATAGATGGTGGTTTTTGCAGCCCCACCCATTCTCTAGAGCTTCATGAATACGGAGTTGAAAACTGCGTGATCACCCACCACCATATTGACCACGTCGGACTGGTGTTTTTCTCGGATTATAGAGTAATGATTCATCCAAGGGAAATCGGTTATATTGAAATTTACTCCAACCCTGAAAAGTTCATAATGGCCTTTTCAAAGCTTTTTGCGTCCTACGGTGTTGGTGGAAGGTATGAAAAAACTCTTGAAGTGCTGGTGTCTCTCAATCTAAAGCCAAAAGCAAAAATTTGTAACTTTAGCGGTTTGAAAGATGTCAGAGTTGTTGAAACTCCCGGCCACAGCCCGGGTCATACAGCATTTCTTGTGGACAAGTGCCTTTTTTCCGGAGATCTCGTGCTCAGCGATACGACCCCGAACATAAGCTTTTATCCCGGCTACACGAGTGGTGTGGATGACTATTTGGCTTCTCTGAAAAAGATTTTGGAAATGGAGATTGACGTGGTATATCCCGCTCATGAGAGGATTATAAAAAACCCGGAAAAGAGGGTCTATCAGCTTATGGAGCACTGCAAAAAAAGAGCTGAGGAAATTTACCTTGCGGTAGAAAATACGGCCACACTGGAGGAAATCGCTTCGAGGGTTAACTGGAGCATTGGATGTTACCGGGATTTTGACGACCTCAATAAATTCATGGCGTTGAATGAAACTCTTGCTTTTTTGACCTATCTCGAAAGACAGGGTAAAATCAAAAGGAGGATTGAAGATGGAGTCATCAAATTCACCGTATGCTGACGCTTAATACCTGAATGGTGTCGGCAGCATCTTCCATAAGGTCGCTGACGTTGATGAGCTTTTCAACAAACTTTATGAAGAAGTACCATTCAGCGTAATTTCCAAAATTGATACCTTTCAGTTTCTGATAAATTCTGCTCTTGATGCTGTCCACTTCCTCCTCAGATATTTTTATTTTCAGCAGAATCTCACTCAGGTTGCCATCCTGGAGGGCTTTAAATGCATCAGAAAGCTGGTAGGCCATCCTTGAGTTAATTTCAGCGACTCTGGTGAAGTCTCCCCTTATCTCGTCCGGTATCGTTTTTACAAGAAGAAACAGTACTGCGATATCTTCAAGTTCGTCCAGAATTTCGTCCAGTTCCTCGGCAAGATTGCAGAAATCCGATCTGATTGCAGGAATGAACGCACCGGAGTGAATTTTAATCATGATGTCCCTTCTTATCGCATCACCCATTTTCTCTGCCTCGCACACGTCACCAACAACAGCTTCGTCGTTCCGCTCAATAATCATTTTCATAAGCTCGCAGGTATCTATTATAATGCCAATCTGCTCGGCTATTAAATTCAAAACTTCCCTCTCCCTCTCTCCTCCGAAAACAAACTTTCTTATTCTGTCAATCATTTCCTACACCCTTTAACCTTCTCGACAACCCTCACAACCTCGATTAGAGTTCTGGGATAGTTTCCGTGCTCGTCCTTCTCCAAACTTTTCACCATATCCCATATTGTGAGCAGGGCAACGCTAACTCCTGTAAGCGCCTCCATCTCCACACCTGTTTTTCCCCTTGATCTGACCGTGCATCTGACCTTTATCCCGACGCTCTCTATATCGAAGTCAAACTTTACGGATGTGATCGGTATCGGGTGGCACATCGGGATAAGCTCGGGTGTTTTTTTGACGGCCAGAACGCCGGCAATATTGGCTGCTGCGATGACGTTGCCCTTTGCAACATCTTTCTTTAAAATTGCCTCTATGGTGGAACTCCTGAGTCTGATGTAGCCCTCAGCAACAGCGATACGATCAACATCCTCTTTCTCCGATACATCAACCATTCTAACCTTTCCATCCTCGATGTGCGTGAAGGCCATAATCAATGTTTTCACAGGTAAAAATATATCTTCCCCACTTCTACCAGTAAATATGGAGGCTCTAATTGTTGTTGACATGCAGAAGGATTTCTGCTATAAAAACGGAGCACTCTATATCCCGAATGCGGAGGATATCTTCGAGCCAACTGCTAGGATTGTGAATAAAGCCAGAAGGAAAATGCCTGTAATTTTCACTCAGGACTGGCACAGAGAGGATGATGTTGAGTTCAAAATCTGGCCGAAACACTGTGTTATGAACACTGAGGGGGCGGAGGTAATAGATGAGCTTGAACCTCAGGAAAAAGACTACTTTATCAGAAAAAGGAGATATTCTGCCTTTTTCGGTACCGATCTTGATCTGTTGCTCAGAGAACTCGGGGTGGAAAAACTGTACATCTGCGGGGTTGCAACGAACATATGTGTCCTTCACACCGCAGGCGATGCGGCATTGAGGGGCTATAAAGTGGCAGTCATAAAAGACTGCACCAAGGCATTGAGCGACTACGAATACGAGTACGGCATCAGGCACATGGAAAGCATCTTTAAAGCTGAAATTATCAGTTCTGAAATTTTTTAAAATTAAAATTTATATAAAGCACTATTTCTTGCGAAAGGTTTATTAACTCTGGTCATCCATATTCTATGGGGTGCCGGTGCATCGGTACCAGCTATCCCGCCGTCACCGCTGTGTTTTGTTTTTAGTCGGCACCCCTCTACTCAATTAGTACGGCGTTTATAACTCCTTCCTGACTCGGGCGGTTCGTAACCCTCGCTTTGCCGATTTCAGTGGCTATTACTGCTCCCTTGGTGACAACGTTTCTTCTCGCATAATGGACGTGGGCGGGATTTTCAACAACACTTTTTATCTTCACTCTCACAACCTTCTTTTGTTTTGGATCGTAAACGTTAGCGTAACTTTCAGCGAACAGCTTAATCTTGTAGTTGCCCCCTCTAACCCTGACCTTTTTTATCTTCCTCTCGCCCACAAGCGTTTCAACCTGCTCTCTTCCCAGTTCATACTTTCTCTTTTTTCTCGCCCTTTTGTAGAACCCTCCAGTTGGTTTTCTTCTGCTTCTTCCCTGCCAGATCATAAGACATCCACTCCTGATACAGAATAAAACCCTTCCGCCTTAAAAAGTTTAGCAGCGGTAAGATTTATAACAATTAAATGTACTACTGCTATGGCGGAGAGCAGTTTTGTATTCAGTGGTGTGGAGGTAACGTGGCTGAAGCATGCGGGTTTCAAGATTAAAGGGTCGGTTGTTGTGTACATAGATCCTTACGAAATCCCGGAGGGGCTTGAAAAGGCGGATGTAATTCTGGTAACACATGACCACTTTGACCACCTGGACATCAGGAGCATCAGAAGAATCTCGAAGGACGACACCGTTGTTGTTCACCCGGCGGGGTGTATAATCGAGGGTTTCAGGAGTTGCGGGGTCAATATGCAGGAAACCACGGAGGTGAAGGGAGTTAAGATCAGGGCTGTCCCGGCCTACAACATAGACAAACCCTTCCACAAGGGAAACAGCGTTGGCTACATCATCAACATTGACGGGGTGAGTATTTACCACGCCGGAGACACGGACAGGATTCCGGAGATGAAGGAGATTGAGGTTGATATCGCCCTTCTACCCGTTGGCGGAACGTACACAATGAATCTTGAAGAGGCAATTGAGGCAACCAGAGACATCGGAGCAAAACACTACATCCCGATGCACTACGGCGCTATACCGCAGACCGAGGCTGACCCGGAGGAATTCAGAAAAAGAGTTAAGGGAGCAGTGGTTCTCAAACCGCTATTTTAATTTTTATTCCCCTTCAAGCCTTCGGATTTCCGCCACAACAACGCTGTGCCCTTTCTGGCATTGCTCGGGTGCATCCCCTATAATTCTCTCGACCACAACAGATTCTCCACTGTTCAATTCCACAGGGTGGCAGAGCGAGTACATGCTGCAGTTGAGTACATCGCACTTTCGCTCCTCGTAGTGGAATTTGGCCCCCTCCACCGCTATTTTTGAGTCAATTATGGCAATGATCGGTAGCTCGACAACCTCAACAGCCACAACACCCTCATCATGCAGCGGGCATTCGTGAATTGTGCCATCTCTCAGACCAACAATCTTGTACTTTGCCCCTTCTCTGAGCCTGAGACAGGCCTTTTTTATCTTGCAGTTCTCGCATTCAGCCTTTCCGCCGAGGAAAATAAACTCGGTACCTATTTTTGCCCAGTCTTTACCGCATAAAGTGATAATCTTGTTAACCTCTTCATCCATGAGCATCACCTTAGCTTCTTTGTCCGGCACTATTTTAAATTTTGCTCAATCTCATCATATCCTCTGCAATAACAGCATCGCAGTCGAGGTACTCCAGAATTTCGTCTCTCACCCTGTGTGTCATTGGGTAGAGATGGGTGAGATAAATTCTTTCAGCTTTGCAGCTTTTCAGGCAGCTTTTCAGATTTTCAGGGGTTGTATGGGTGTCAGCAATGTAATTAAAGGGCAGGGAGAGTTCGTGGATCATTATTGCGCATTCAGCGGATATAAACTCCTCAAAAGCCCTTGTGTCTCCGCTGATGGCAATCGCATCTTCAATAACGTATCCCTGACTCTCAATCGAGTGGATTGTTGGAATAGCCTTAAACCTGACATCCCCTATTGCAAATTTGCTACCCTCTTCGACGTCAAAGCTCAGTTTATTTCTTAGATACGGATAGGCTTCCAGGAGGGATTCGATGAAGTATCTGGTGCCGGGTGGACCGAATATTTTCAGGGTACTGCAGTCCAGCAACCATCTTGCCTTCAGAATGTTAAGCAGGTCTCCGTTGTGGTCGAGGTGATGATGGGTGATGCACACGGCATCGATCTCGTCCAGTCCCACTCCGAGCTGCTCCAGCCTGTGGTAGCACCCTATCCCGCAGTCGATCAGCACCTTTTTGTCGTCAAATTCAAGTAGCACCGAGCTCTGCGCTCTGTTTTCAAACGGAACTGCCACGCCTGTGCCCAAAAACGTCAGCCTCATACCTTTACCCCCATCAGCTCGCAAACTTCGTGCAGTACAGGCTCAGAAAGAAGTTCATCTCCACTCAAAATTTCAAAGTGCTTCGAGATCGATTCACCAACATTTTTTCCAAGTGTATGCCAGTTTTTCGAGACGTAGTTGCTTACCGCCTCCCCGGGAGTTGTGTATCTGCGGTACTCAAATGCCCACCATCTGCCGTTTTCGATGAATGGTTTAAATGGTCTGTTTCTGGACAAAAACTTTCTCACGTTCTTTTCATCCTCAAATTGCGGACCGAGACGTTTGAAAACCTTTGATAGCTCTCTTACCTGGCATTCGAAGATCAGATAGCAGCTTTCCGCTGCTTTGTAAGTGTAGCGAAGCGGCATGAAGTTCTCTCTCTCGAGAAACTCAAAAATTTTTCTTGCAGCCCTCTCAAGCTGCGGATACAGATTGTCATCAACGATGTCAGGCCTGGTGAACTTCACGGCGAAGAGGGCGGTACCCCTGGTTTCCAGCACGTCTTTAACAAGTCCGGGATTTATCTGGGGCTTTTGGGGTGGTAGGAAGAATCCGATGTCCGGATTCTCGAGAAACCGTCTGGAGATGTGGACGAATTTTGCAAGGTTGTCGAGACTTAAGTTGGCAGCAACATTCCTCTTCTCGTCCACAGGATCCACGACAAAAAACCCCTCTCCCTTTCTTACCACCCTATTTGCGATATCAATGACTGTCCTTCTCGTCCAGTGTCTCGCATTTTTAAGAACTTCAACAAAGGATCCGTAGAATACAACCAGAAGTTCGCAAAGGTAGCCCGAGAACCCCCTGACCTTGTACTCTGCTCCGTAGATGTTGTGTGCCTTCAGAAAGCCTTTCAGCAGTCTTATATCATTCTCCTTCCCCTTCACCCTGTCCTTCAGCCATCTATGGTGAAAGGGCGTTCTGTCAACAGCAGATTTTATTCTTCTTGCGTCTTTCAGCTTGTAGCAGGGAACGACATCAACATCGACGCCATTCAGGGTGCCGTGTACGTATGGATGCTCCGCATATCTTATTTCGTAATCATCCAGAACAGATTTACCGATTTCCAGCCCGTTCTCTCTGAGTTCGTCCTTTGACATCCCCTCAGGAAAGAGAAGGAAAACGTCTATCTCCAGATTTCCTTTGAGCCATGTATTTCTGGCATAGCTGCCGACAAACATGTACTCCACACCGATACCGTCAAGCCTCTTTCTAAGTTCCCTCTCAGCCTCCTTTGCCCTCCTGATCTCCTCCTGATCGGGGACAACGAGCTTTAACGCCTGCTCGATAATTTCATCAACCTTCATGGCCGAAAACCCTCAAATCTTTGTATACTGGACCCTGAGGTTTCAAAATACTCTGTTTCAGCTTGAAATCTCTCACTTCCATCTCTCCAAAACGATCCTTTGCCCATTTTTCGATAATTTCACTCACACCCGGATTTTTTCTTTTCACTCTCGCAACGGTAAGGTGGGCTGAGAACTCTTTGTCTCTCCTGAATCCGAGCTTTTTTAGATTCCCATGCACGGAATCAGCTAGCTCTCTCAGTTTTCCATCGTCTCTAACTCCAATCCAGATTACCCTCGGAGCTCTAACACTGGGAAACGCCCCCATGCCTTCAAAGGAGATTCTGAACGGTTCAAAACTAATTTTTGATAGCGAGTCTTCAATTGCGGGAACCTTGCTTTCACCAACTTCTCCCAGGAATAGGAGGGTAATGTGAAGATTTTCCGGTTCAACAGCTTTTATCCCGTTTAGCCGTGAGAACTCCTCAATCACTGGAGTCACATTTCTTCTTACATCATCGTCCAGGTCTACTGCAACAAACAGTCTCATCAGTTTACAGACCTCTGACTGGATTATTAACTTTTGGACTCTGTACTGCGGTGTTTATAGGAACCGGAAAATGGGCAGACATCCATATGTTCGGGGCAAACTCGTTGAAATACAGTCAAAAAAATGAGAATTTTGTCATGGCGATCAATTTTCTCGCAAGCATCTCAAACCTTGCCTTTTTGCCTCCTCAACGCCAGGGCGCCTCCAATGGCAGCGAGACCGACAGCAACTTCAAAACCCGGGATAGCCCCTGAACGGCGAGCGTAATCCTCTTCATTCTTGACGAACCTGTCTACCTCGAACTCCATATTCTCCTCCTTAACACCTTCAGGGATGATCTTTTTTGGAGCGAGATTCAGATAATCCTTCCAGGTTTTCACGAGCTTTCCGTTTCTCCAGATTTCAAGTTTGACCACGTAGTTGTATTTCTTTGGCACTGTGAAATCTGCCTCAACGATGTTGGTCTTTCCGCCTTCAAGGGTGATGTTTCTCCATTCATCCCCCACAAGAACGTTGGATTCGGACTGAACGACCTTCGTTCTGGCTACAACGTCATAGTCAGACAAGCTCTCGATGTAAAATCTTGATTTAAAGCTAACAGTTTCGTTGTCACTTCCTGTTAGGAGAAAATCTGCACCGGCCATTGATGCTTTGAGCGTCATATCCTCCGGTACAAGATATCTCAGGTTCCTCACGTTTACATGCGTTGTATCGTAGATTCTTTCTCCCTTCTTCAGTATAAGCTTGAGCTGATAATCGCGAGTTTTCTCAAAGGGAATCGTGAATTCAGCCCTGTAGTATTTTCCATACCCTGTGAAGCTCTTGCTGTATTCTCCTACCAGCAGGTTTGTTCGCACGTCGTATATCTTTGCCCCGATCTCAAAACGATTGAAGCTGGGAGTCTTATCTATGTCAATAAGCAGAGTTATCACTGCGTGACTCCCGTTTACACTCTCCAGTCTCATGTCGATCTCTCCAAACCTTCCGTAGCTCTCCGTCATGTTGATGGCAACCACAATAGCGGAGATTGCGATGATTATTCCTATTGCTACCACTACCAACTTGCCATTCATGTTGTTAGTTGGTATCAAGTGTAAAAAATTTACTTCATAACCCTCTTAACAAGTTCGAGAGCTGCCTGCGTTTCGTCATCCATCTTCTCCTGCAGAAACACATGCTTCAGAACGGCTTTTGCAAGGAAACTTTCCAGCAACTCAGACGTCTCCGGATCGAGGCGTTCCGGATTGTAGTTTGCCAGAATTTCATCGAGCAAGTCGGTCATTCTTCCCCTCCGTACTCTTCCACCTCTTCGGGATGCAACCTTCTGAGCACTTCAATGCTGCTGATCCAGATTCCGGACATCATAAAGTTCATTTGACATCGAATCAAATAAACTTTTCGCTCAGTCGGTGCATAAACCTCTGACAGCGCACGATCTGCACTTCCATTCCTGCTTTGTTTTCACCGCTTCTCTCTCGCCAGTCCAGAACATCCTTGCAAACTTCAGGGCTTTGCTCACCCATACATCGTCCATTCTGCAATTCACAACACCAAAGACCTCACCAGATTTGCGGTGCTCATAGACAATATCTATCTCATTCGAAACAGGTGGCAGCATCTTAAAGAGGCGTGTCATCTTCAAGGCAAGTTCACAAATTCTCCTTTCGCCTATTCCGGCCCGTTCAGCAAAATCCCTGCTTATCATTGCCCTCTCACCAATAAGATATGCAGCTTTCAGGTTTTTTGAGAAATCCTGCTCTGAAAGAAGATTCAGCATTCTGTTGTAAAGCATTGCCTGAAGTTTGTGTGGTGTGCTTTCGGGTATTTTTCTACTTTCTCTTGTCTTTCTTTCAAGAATTCTTGTTTCGCCATTCGTAAGTCTGATCTCGTCAATGGATCCGGTTAAGTACCATTCTCTTTCATATCCAACGTCAGCAACGAGAAAAATCTCTCTTGCTATGCCCGAACTCAGAAACTGTGATGTGGAGAGGCTGGAAAGGTAGATCTGAAGTCCCAGCCAGTCCAGGAAGTTCTCCGGTTCTGGGAAGGCATCTCTCATGGCAAGTTTTCTGTGCACTCTCTCTCCAACAGACATGCTCTTGGTTTTTTCTCTGATTCCATATACTAGCTTGATTTCAAGCTTCTTTTCGCACCAGAACTGTTCGACTACTCTGCTTACGGGTATTCTCCTTGCATACCTTCTTTTTATTCTGGACAGCTTCAATGCTGATTTGTGGTAGCAGCTGTTAATTTATTTTTCCGGTGAAAAATTTCCACCTTTTAACCGAACAGAACGAAAACTTTATATAGGCGATATTGTTATTATAATAATGTTAATGGTGGCCTATGCCACTGACAGGGAGGTGGTTGGATGAGAAGGTTGGATGAGAAGGGTGTGTCGCCAGTGATCGGCGTTATACTGATGGTGGCAATAACCGTCATACTGGCGGCAGTAATTGCGAGCTTTGTGTTTGGGATGGGATCAAGGTTGGAGCCTGTAAAGACACCTGGGTTTACCGTTACGCGAGTAAATAACTCGTATATACAAATTACGTTTACAAGCAAGGGTGGTGCCACAACTGTTGAGAATTGTAATATAGCAGAGCCATCTTCTGCAAAATGGACTACAGCTTGGGATCCAAGTGTTGGGGACACAAAGACTGCAAATGTTAATACTGGTACGCATCTTGTAATGACGTGCGATGTTGACGGAAAAACACAGGTTGTATTAGATACAACTGTATAACTGTTTTAGTAAAAAAAATTGAATTTAAATTTTTATTTTTATATTCTGTTATTTCAAATATTTAGTTTTCGATCACTGATGTTCCCACCTCCGACTGTCTGTTGAATCCTTAGCCTCCCTCACCTCATACTCAGACGAAACCTATTTTTAATTCCCCAACACAACTAACATTATGCCCAAAATCATAGAGGCGGTGTACGAGAACGGGGTGTTCAAACCCCTCCAAAAGGTTGATCTTAGGGAGGGGGAGAAAATTAAACTAAGATTAGAAGAGGAGGGGATAGCCGACATTATCAGAAAGTACAGCATAAAGGTAAAACAAGATGCCTTAGAAGAGTTTCTTAAGGAGAGAAGATGACTGTTGTTGATACTTCTGTGTTCATTGATGCTCTATTCAGGTTCAATGAAGAGAGGTCAAAATTAGCGGGAAAGGTGTTTGAAGTTTTACAGGTGCATAGAATTACGATTTTAGAGCCAGAAATCTTCAAAATGGAGCTAATTGGACAGCTTGTCAGGAGGATTCCAAAACGAGAAGCAATCGTACTTTACGAAAAGCTCGTGGATAAAGTGAACTTCATCGAATTTAAAGTTCTAAACGAAATAGCATTTTCAATATGTTTTGAAACCGGATGCAGAGCAATTGATTCGTATTTCATCGCAACGGCAAAGCTGACAAACTCGATTCTCATAACCAATGACAAAATTATGGCTGAGAATGCGAAAAAGGCTGGAATTAAAGCTTATTATCTTATAGAAGAATTTAGCGATTTGATGAAGAAGCTTTTAGAATAAAAAGTTCCCTTATCCGAAAAATTACCGGTACAATTGTTCTGGCAGGAACATTGTTCTTACTCCACCTCTACTCTCTAACGACAGTAACTTTATTGATATATGTGTTATCTATTCCTCTCTGTAGTCATATTGGTTCCTCTCATGTTTTTGATAGATTAAACGAGCAAACGAAAGCAGACCTACCGATCATCCTCCTGATCTCCGACAGAACCCTCGGCTACTTCTCCCCCTACGACATCCACTTCTGCCTGCCGTTGCTCGACAGATTTATAGAGTTCCTGATCTGGCTTAAGTCCTTTTGAGTTTGAATAATCCTCACTCCCGCATTCTCATCGAATTCTCAGCCTTCTCACCTCATACTCAGACGAAACCTATTTTTAGATTCCCGAACAACTACATCTATGCCCAAAATCATAGAGGCTGTGTACGAGAACGGGGTGTTCAAACCTCGGACAATCACAGACGATCGTAAATTCTTTTCCTCCAATCAACCCTCACAACGAGAACGATACTCTTTTCAAAATTGATTTTAACGATGATCCGAATTTTTCCAACCGGGATGCGATAGTACTCCCCTTTTATTTTCTTTATGTCGAGAGAGAAGGGATTTTCGAGGCGTTCGATCGTCCTGAAAATCCTTTCGAGATCCTTTTTTCCGAACTGCTTGAGATCTTTTATTGCTCTGTCAGAGAGTCTGACTTCGAATTTCATTCGAGTCCGAGCTCCTTCTTCGCTTCTTCGATCGTGTAAACTCTCATCTCTCCGCTCTCACAAGCCCGTGTTATCTCCTCGATCTCTTTCAATTCCTCCTCGCTCAACTCGTCAAAAAGCTCTTCTTCGATTTTTCTTAGCCTCATGTCGATCTCCTGAAGCTTTAACTTGATCTCTCGAAGAAGTTCAATTGCTTCATTCATATACTTGGTTTGAATTGAGAAAATAAAAAAGTTATCTTCGGCATTTCTCGGAAACGAAACCCTTTTCTTCTTCTCAAGCCAAATAACACCATGCCCAAAATAATAGAAGCCATCTACGAGAACGGGGTGTTCAAACCCCTCCAGAAAGTGGATCTGAAGGAAGGGGAGAGAGTGAAGATAAAAGTAGAAAAAACATAAAAACGGATCTAGAGAAGTACAGGGGTATATTTGGAAAATCGAGCATGAAAGAACTCCAGAATATTGAATGGGAGGTAATTATGTGATATTTGTTGACACAAACGTGTTTTACAACTTTCTTTTTGAAACCGAGTTAACCGACAAGGGCTACAAAAATACTCGAAATGTATGAGGAGTACTGTACAACGTTTACTGTGCTTAACGAACTTGTATATGTGGTGTCCAGAAAGTTGGCTGAGAGAAAGTATGGAATTCGAACTTATCACGAATTCAGGTCTCTGGTCGCTGAGAATGGATATAACTTCTGCCTTCAAGAAATCAAAAGTGTGAAAGAGTTTGTTGATGACCTTAGAATAACTCTGCTCAGTGATTATCAAGATGTGAACGCAGTTTGCAGAATTATGGAGAAATACCGTCTCTTGCCAAACGACGCCTTAATCGCAGCAACATGTAAACACTACGGCATCAGAAAGATAGCTACATTCGATGAAGATTTTAAGCGGGTTGATTTTCTTGAAGTGGTTGAAATTTAGGAGCAGTTTAATCTCCGACATGGTTACCCACTCCTACCCCCACTTCCGCCTACCGTGCTGATCGAGCTTCTGGTCTGGCTGGAAGGTCTGCACAACTTGCAGCACCTCCACATCCAACCGATAGCGAAACCCTTTTCTTCGCTTAGTGGATTGGTAACGTTTCTAAAACTTTTTGAGAGCTTTATGCAGATCTCGTGTAAAGCTAAATTCACTAAAAGTCAGGCTATAAGTTGACAGTCAACAGAATTTTTGAGAATTAAATATACTTCTTAAAAAAATTTATATGCTAACTATCGACACGAAGTAACATGAAGATGCAAATTGCCATCCTGTTGTTTTTAATAACTGTAACACCTGCGACCGGCTGGGAGCTGCTTGATGGTCCGGTGATAAAAAGTGTATACAAAGACTGGGATGGAGAGAACTGGCTTATTGTTCAGGCCTATTCTGATACTGCAGGAGAACGATGGATCTACACTCCAAGTCAGTATTCAACTGTACTCACGCATCAGTCATGCACATTTGGTTTTGGTTATGGCGAGGGCAAATGCTACTTCGGAATTTGTTATTTACCTGACTCACGAGAACACAAAATCGTCGTTAAGGCGGAAAACACACCATCCAACGTTAGAATCACCGATCCATTTGGATACGACAATGAGGAGCGGCAAAGCATTCCAGAAATCGTTCGATTTGCACTCGATGCACTGTGGAATTTCGCAGTGTCGTATATTAAATTGCCATTACCTTCTCCATGGGGACTCATGCTGCAGGAGGAGGGAAATAGACTGGACATATCTAGAAGTAGCGACTTAAAGGAATGTACGTTTCGATTTAAAGCAGAACCGAATTTACAAGGTGCTGATTGGTTGTGGTACATCGACAAACCGGTAAACGCTGGGTGGTATTTCATCAGTGTCTATGTCCAAGCAGAAGCTGGTTTGTTTATTTCATCGCTGCATGGACAGGGATTTGTTAAAGTCGAGGATGTCAGTCTGCTCATGTGGCCGAATTTTAAAGTATATAGGGGGTGATTAAATGAGAAGGGCATATTTGGTGATTGTAATTGTCTCTGCATTTATCAGCGCTGCCACGATCAACGCAGTTATGTTTGACACCAAAATCCACGAACTCAGAGAGACACTTAAATTAGAGTACAAGCGTATAAATTTAATCGAACCGGACAGAATCCTGATAGGGAGGGCGATAGCGATAGCAGAGGAGTTGATTTCTTCCATCAATAAATCAGCAATTCCAGAAGAAATGAGGGGTACCTACTTGGAATCCACAGAACTTCTCAGCAAGGCAAAAACAGGAACATCGTGGGACAGCCTGATTAACGCTCGCAAATCTGCTGTTGATGCTCGTATGATTCTGGCGTATGGCGAGGTGAAGAGAGGAGAGCTGACAAAAGACAGAATACTTAAGGAAAGAGCAATTTTAGATAAAAAATTGAAAGAAATCGAGTCCAGCACTTCATACCACTGCTCCGATCTTTCCGGCTGCATACCTTATTCAGAAGTTGAGGAGAGCATTTACTCAGCAATAAAGTGGCTTGACCAAATCGATCAACTTGAGCCGATCTTCAAAACTTCAAAGGAAAGGGCTCTAATTTATGCTGCCGGGAGTATCGAGGCTGCTGAGGGAAACTTGGATGACGCCGAATATCTTTTGAAGCAAATTTCCAGAACTGAAAAGCGTCTTGATGGTTCAAGATACATCGATTCGGTGTACAGAAAGCTGTCAAAGAATGTGGAATTGGAAATTCAGAAATGCAGTGATATTAATGGAACTTTTGCCGAACAAACCTGTAAAGAAGCGGTTGGATACTACGAACGTGGAGTTGAGAAGTTTAAATTGGGATTAAAGGCTTCATCCATCGTCGATGTTATTGCTGCCAAGGCGTTGTTAGGCTGTGTGGATGACATGCTGAAAATCCCCGATCCGTGGAATTCAAGTGCTGTAGACAGTAAGTCCATTTACGGGGCAAAGCTCTCCGCTGTCAGCTCAGTAAACAGAGCATCCAGTAAAATCGCAGCGATGGTTGCTGAAGAGGACATCAAAGCTGGAGATAAGCTGGTCAAAAGGATTATTGAAACTGGAAGGAGTGGAGAAGCTGCGAATCTCGCATATGCTCTGTATCTCAGGGCAGCAGGCGTTGCGAATTTAAAAATCTAAATTTTACCAATCAAACAATTTTTTTGCGATGTAACAGCAAATATCTTTTTAAACTTAGATTGACATTACATCAATGTCACACGATGTTAACTACAGAAAATTGTTCACTCCAGCGAAATACAGACTAATTCGAGAGTTGCAAACCCCAAAAAGACTTGCAGAATTATCAAGACAATTGAAAATCAGTAAGCAGGCAGTACATGCTCATCTACAAGAGCTTATTCGGATTGGATTTGTTAAAAAGTCCGGAAATATGTTCTTCATAACAAAAACAGGAAAAATTTTCTTAGATAAGGTCCGAGAAGTAACCGAGCTGACGAGTGTACTTACAAATTTAGGTGAATTCCTGAATACTCATGACTTAACACCTATCCCCCACGAAATGCTCCTCAAGATTGGAGATTTACAAAACGCTAAAGTTGCCGTCAGAAAACCATATGAAATTGATGAGCGTTTTTTGAGTATAATATCCGATTCAAAGTGGGTTCTCGGTTTATCAACAGTATATCATCCAGAGTACCCATCAATTTTTTGCAAGCTATCCACTAAAGCAAATGTTTGTTTGATACTTCAAAAAGATATCTACGAGAAAGTCAGAAAACGGAATTATGATGAGCTAGTAGATTATCTGAGGAGGGGCGAAATGTATATTTGCGAAGGAGCTAATTTAAACTTCATTGTAAGTGAGAGTGGTTTAATCATGGGTCTATACACAAACGATGGCATATATGATAGTTCAAGCTTCTTAATTTGTAGAAGTAAAAGTGCTTCGGAATGGGGAGCTAAATTATTTAGATACTACCTTAAAAAATCGCAAAAAATATTTAACCCTTAGCCACACCCAAAGGCTTTAACCTCGCCACAAGCCTCGAAATCCCCGCCCTGTGTACGACATCAACAACATCATCGCTCAGCTTGTAGGCTTCTGGAGCCTCTTCAGCCAGCAAAGCCCCGTGAGTTGCCCTGACATAAATTCCTTTCCTCTCCAGATTCTGCTTCACAACATTGCCCCTCAATTTCCTCTTCGCAGCAGCCCTGCTCATAACTCTCCCACTACCATGACACGTGCTGCCAAAAGTTTCCTCCATCGCCTTGGCCGTGCCTACAAGAACATAGCTCGGCGTTCCCATGCTGCCTGGAATCAGCACGGGCTGCCCGACATCGCGGTAGTCTGCAGGTATCTCATCGCTTCCCGGACCGAAGGCCCTCGTAGCTCCCTTTCTGTGCACGCAGACCTTCACCTTCTTCCCATCAACCCGATGCTCCTCAAACTTCGCAATGTTGTGCGCAACATCGTATATCAGATCCATTCCCAGTTCATCTTCACCCATTCCGAAGACCTTCTGGAAAGTCTCTCTCGTCCAGTGGGCTATGATCTGCCTGTTGCACCATGCGTAGTTTGCTGATGCAGCCATCCCGGCAAAGTAGTCCTGCCCCTCCCTGCTGTTTATCGGAGCGCAGGCTAACTGTCTGTCGGGCAGCTTTATGCCGTACTTCCTCACAGCCCTGTCCAGCACCTCCAGAAAATCCGTGCAGACCTGATGCCCCAGTCCTCTGCTCCCGCAGTGGATCATCACCGTCACCATCCCCTCTTCCAGCCCGAAAACCTTTGCAACCTTCTCGTCGAAAATCTTATCCACATACTGCACCTCAAGGAAGTGGTTTCCGCTCCCCAGAGTTCCGAGCTGAGGTCTGCCGCGATCCCTCGCCTTCCTGCTCACGACCTCAGGCTTTGCACCATCCAATGCTCCATTCTCCTCGCAGTGCTTCAGATCCTCCTCCCAGCCGTATCCATTCTCAACAGCCCATTTGGCTCCGGTTACAAAAATCTCGTCCAGCTCCCTATCGCTGACCCTCAACCTCCCCTCGCTGCCAACTCCCGAGGGCACCGCCACGAACAGTTCATCGATGAGCTTCCTTATCTTACCCTTTACATCATCCACTTTCAAATTGCTCCTCAGCAATCTGACACCGCAGTTTATATCGAATCCGACCCCTCCAGGGGACACGACTCCACTATCGACATCAAAGCCCGCAACCCCGCCTATGGGGAAGCCGTAGCCCACATGCACGTCGGGCATAACGAGAGAGGCCATCTGAATCCCGGGCATCGTCGCCACATTTGCAGCCTGCTCCACAGCATCCCTCTCAAGTATCTGCATCAGCTTCCTGTTTATGTAGAAGTAAGCAGGAACTCTCATTCCCCGCTTATAACCTTCGGGCAATTCCCATTTGTAATCCGTAACCTTTTTCAAAACATTCTCCATGTCCTTAAGTCAGTCAGACGATTTAAAGCATTTTACTTTTCCTTTTATAAAGCTCGATCCACCACAATGTTGTGATGGGGCCCACAATAAGCCAGCCGGAAACGGCCGACAGGGCATAGCTGATAAGCACGCCTTTCAACCCAAAAAACCGGAGAGGATAAAAAGGCAGCCCTACAAGCGTTGCTGTAAAGACAACAAAAAGCCAGAAAATGACAGTTTCGGAAACAGAAGCTCGCAAAACCCTGTATCCTCTCCTTATCCCACTAAGTGTCCCTTCTCCATCAATGACGATTGCATACGGGACAAAAGTGAAGAGAAACTGGATTAGGCTGGTGAGTCCTAAAAGCAGCAGCATCCACAGAAAGAAGGCAAGGGCTGAGTAAACAAGGCTGTGTACATTGTTCGGATTAACTCCCTTCAAAATATGGTAAAGCGGTACTGCACCGGCAAAAATTGCGGACTGGATCAGGAGATTAAACCGAAGAAACGGAAAATAGCGTGATTTTGCATGTTTCAGTCCGTCACCAAGCCGAACGTTGCACTTCAACGCATCACTGCAGACTTTTATCCACCAGGCTTTGAAAAAAGTTTCTGTTATCGTGTAAACCAGTATTCCAACCATTATTGCAGAAAATATCAGATCAAGGTTCTCCATGTACTCTGTGAATAGGTTTCCAACGTATTTTTCACTTATACCAGCTATCTTGCCTGTAAAAATTAATTCCGGAAGCTCGGGAGAAATCTTGTATACGATAAAAGCCGTTAGCAGCAGAAAAATTGCCGAGCTTATCACACCATAAGAAAAAAATGGGATACACGTAATTTTATGCTCTTTCCACGTGTACCAGCCCTTTCTGACGATCTCCCAGATCATACTCCGAAGTACTCCTTCACATGGGGGCGTGTGAGGTAGTAGAGTATCACTGCACCTATCACAATCCCGACCACGCCTGCTGGTAGAGTTAGCAGTGACTGGAGTACGTTGAGGGCAGTCAGTATCACGGAAATCCACCACGCCCAGCTTGCCCCAATCCAAAGACCGTAACCCACGATTATGGCTACAGCTCCGAGAACTACAAAGATTAATCCGCCCACGGAGAATATGAGTGATGCCAGTGGGCCAAACTCCTCAAATGCGCTTGGTGGGATCACGGCTGACAACCAGACCAGGGTTACAGCACCTATGAAGCAGAAGATTCCACTGATAAAGTTCAGCAGGGCCAGTAGTGTCACACCAAGTGGCCTGTCCATGCAATGTTTTATCAAAAACTAAATTTAAATTTTACTGTGGAAAGGAAGCTGTCAATTGCTTCATTAACATCATCGGGCCTCTCAAGCATGACACAGTGTCCCGCATCCGGAATCACAACCAGCTTAGAATCCCTTATGATTCTGTTGAGCTCTGCAGATTTACTCACAGGTAGCATAGCGTCACTCTCCCCCACGATCAGCAGTGTGGGTTTGTCTATCCTCGATGCATCTTTTCTGAGATCGATTTTTGTGAGAGTTCTGTAGACGTTCAAGGCAGAGTGCTGTGGTGTGTGCTTCATTGCCTCCATCCATCCCCATTCTTTCAGATCTCCTGCATTTTTGCCAAATGACATGTTCGCAACGATCCTAGAAGACGGGATGTAGGCAATTCTGGCGATGATTTTTGCCAGGGGGTAGCCGTATTTATGAAATGTTCTGATTCTTGCACCTCCACCGATCAGTATCAGTGCCAGAACTTTTTCTGGATATTCGACGCAGTACTTCATGGAAATCATTGTTCCGAAGGAATGTCCGATGAGTACGAACCTCTCAAGCCCAGCGTCTTCAATAACACATTCAACATCAGAAACGAAGTTTTCAAATTCGTAATATTTTTTGTCAGCCGGTTTGTCTGACCTGCCATGCCCCCTGCTGTCGATGAAGAGCATTCTGTTGGAAAAGTGTCTCCTCTGCTCTCTCCAGAAGTTCATGTTTGCGGTCCATCCGTGGATGAAGACCAGTGGAGGCCAGTCACCCTCCTCAATTTCGTAGTATATCCGGATGTTCCCGTTTGCTGCATATGGCATATCAAGTTAATGATTTATCCATTTAAAAATTTAACGCCGAACCTGTATGGAGCGATACATACTGTTAGACTTTCAGATTTTTCGCCACCTTCAGCAGGTTTTGCCACCTTTTGTACTTTCCCCTCAGATCCACTCTCCTTTCAAAGGTATCGGAGAACGGCATGCAAAAATCTCTGCCCCACTTCCCCAGCGCTCTTCCGGCAATCAGGTTGGCTCCGAAAGATGTACCTGAGAGTATCGCTCCCCTCACAACAGGAATACCGGTTACATCGGCAATTCTCTGAAGGAAAAAGTCGTTGGATGACATCTCACCGTCGCATCTTATTTGCTCATTCAACGGGAACTCCCTCTTCATTATGTCCATGATCTCCGCAATTCTAAAGGCAAGTCCTTCGAGCAGAGCCTTTACGATATCTTCCCTTCGCATTGCATTTGAAATCCCGTACAGCAGGCCGGGAATTGTGACATAGTGTGGTGTGGCCAGTCCGGTAAAGGCTGGAATCAGCAGCATATCCTCATCTTTCGATCTGAATGCCAGTTCCGAAGTCTCCCTGACATCGCTATATATGCCGATATCTCTGAGCAGTTCAACAGCCGAACCGCTGTAGAATAGCATACCCTCAAGCATGTACTTCAGGTCTCCTTTCAGTTTCCATGCAATCAAGGGTAGAAGTCCTCTGGAAGATGCACACGGCTCCTCCCCTACATTCAGATCCACAAAGGTGCCTGTTCCGTTTGTTATCTTTACATCGCCCCTTTTCCAGCAACCCAAGGCATAGAGTGAGGCGGATTGATCGGCTATGACACCGGTAACGGGAACGTTTCTGTATTCTCCGAAAATCTCGTCACTGTGCTTTGGAACAGGGAGCATGCAGGTGTCTGCCCCGATGATTTCAAGAATCGGCTTGCTCCATCTGAGATAGAAGGAGTCGTAAAGTCCAGTTGCAGCGGCGTTGGAGTAGTCCGTAGAGTGCTCACCTGTTAGACTGTAAACCAGCCAGCTATCTATGGTCCCCACTCTGAGGTCGTAGTTATTGGCTCTATCACCAAGCTCGTTAAGCATCCAGCACAGTTTTACGCTTGTGTGATTCGGCCTCAGCGAGAGTCTTGAGAGTGTTACAAACCATTTGGCCCTCCTCCTGTTTTTGATTGCCGGAATCACCTCTGACAGTCCTGCCACCATTTTTCCAATGGTTCTTGCGATCCTCAACGTCGAATTTCTGTTGAGTCTTTCAGCGAGCTCATTGGCCCTCATATCCTGCCAGCCCATAGCGGGAAAAACAGTTTTACCGGTTTTGGCATCCCATAGAACGGCTGTGGTCCGCTGGTTAGTGATTGCAAGGGCCTCAATGGAGTATTTGTCTATGGCATAGTCTGCAAGCCTTTTGCACTTTTTCGCCATGTCCTCAGCATCGATTTCGACCCATCCGGGCTGGGGGTTGTTTTTAACCACCGGTTCCTTCACGATGTCAACAAGTCTGTCCTCGTCGTAGACAACGAGCTTCACTGTGGTTGTACCTGCATCGATCACACCGATCATAGTCCTTCCCCTATCAGCTCCAGGATATCGACAGCATCTAAAGCAATCCTGCAGGCGGGACAGGCGGTGACGATCTGGCATTCAAAATGACCTTTTCTTTTTTTGGCCACTTTTTCTGCCAGTTCGGGATACAGGATCCTGTACACTCCGCCATAACCGCAGCAGTGAGTATCTTTTCCGCTGAAAGCCGTCTCTTTAACGCTGCATCCCATTTCCTCAAGCAGCTTTCTGGGCTCCTCTATGATGCCAAGTTTTCTCGCCATTAAGCATGGATCATGGAAGGAAAACTCGCCACCAACCTTTACGGGTTTCAGGACGCTTATTAAGTGGACTGCTTTGATCCCGCTCTCTCTGAGAATGGACACGCAGTGGGGACAGTTGCTGATCACGCCCTCATACTTTGAGGCCACACCTTTAAGCCTCTCAACAGCATCTCTGAATTCCTTCATCATCCCCAGTTCGTGGTACGGCATTCCGCAGCAAACTACTTCATCCACTGCAAAGTCGACATTGAGCTTCTCCAGAACTTCAACTGTCTTGCTGAAGAGTCTTGCCTCAAAGGTCCTGCATCCGGGGAAGTAAAGGACTTTACCGTCCCTTCTTTCTTTTTCTGCCATTTTTGAGTGTTTCATGACTTCATCCTCGAATTTCCTGACAGCCTTTTTGGCAGTCTCTGATACGAATCTGCCCCTCACGTCTCTTAAAGCATCATTTACGCTAATTTCCATTGGACAGGCGTTCTTGCAGGCATCGCAAGGCAGGCAGTGGTACACTGCGTCATAGATAACGTCTTCTGAGAAGTAACCGAGCCTGGATTTTACGGATGGTGAGACGGTCAGCCTCCTCTCAGCATCGAACACGGGACAGACGTGGAGACACATGTTCGGACACATCATGCATTTTGTAAGTTCGTCAACCCTGCCGAACTTTGGTATTACCCTGGCCAGCCTGAGCTTGGTCCTCATGTCCGTATTTGCAATTATCCTCTGAATGACTCTGGGATTTATCAATCCAGCATCACCCCCCTGTTGAGTATGTTTCTCCTGTCAAGCATGCTCTTCAGATCTCCCAGAATAGAGGCATATTCTCCTATCTCTTCCCTGAGCCACCTCTTTCTCAACCTGCCAATTCCGTGATGGTGGGTGAGGTTTCCGCCGTTCTTCAGCGATGCATGAATTGCTCTACTCCACACCTCCCTGTAGTACTCCTCTATATTTTCCGGAAGCCCGGCGAACGTAAAGTAGAAACACAATCCACTTTCGTAGAAATGTGAAGCGTGAGCTGAAGCGGTCACAGTTCCCGAAACGTTCCTGATTTCATCGATAACAGAACTGTAAATTCTCTCAGCATCACTCCAGAAACATGAGACCTCTATTGTGTCGAATACAAAACCAAGTGGGACAATTTTTGAGATGTCTGAAACATTGAACCTCTTCTCCAGCCATTTCTCAGCGTATCCCTCCACAACCTTTCCTGATGTTTCCTTCCTTGCCAGATTAAACCGGGATTCCGAACCTCTACCTTCAAAAACGGATATTAAACAGAATTTTTCCGAATCGAAATACCTCAAGCTCTCTTCGTCATCGAAAATTCTCATTAGCTCTGGTTTTAATGCCATCAGCTTCTTCGCACCTCTCACAGCCTCCCCCATCGAATCATATTCGATTGACAGATAGTGTGTCTCATCTGGAATTTCAAATACCTTCAGAAGAACCTCTGTGACCACACCAAGCAACCCTTCACTGCCTACAAACAGCTTTTTGAGGTCTGGACCAGCTCTTCTTGGCGCAGCTCTCTCGGTAACTATTTCGCCGTCAGGCAGGACTGCAGTAAGGGAAACGATCAGGTTCTCTATGTTGCCGTAGCCCGTCGAAAACTGACCACTGGCAGCAGTGGCAACCCATCCACCAACCGTGGAGCAGAAGAGGCTTTGTGGAGAGTGGCGTAGTGTAAGGCCATGGTGGTTGAGAATTTTCTCCAGCCTTCCTCCGACAACACCTGCTCCGGCTCTAACGAGCATGTTCTCCGCATCAATCTCAATCCTGTCGAGGGCGAGGGTGGAGAGCGCGATTCCTCCCTCGTACGGCGTTGCGGCATCGATAACTCCGCTTGCCCCACCAAAGATGTAGACAGGAATGCCGTGGACGTTTGCAACTTTCAGAATTGTTGAAACTTCCTCAGTTGTTTTGGGAAATGCAATCGCATCAGGCATTGCTGGAGTCTGGCGTTTCAACAGTTTGTAGAGGTGGAGGGGATTGTAGTCCTTGCAGTAAGCTATTTTATCCTCCATCGCCGTGGAAACCTCAATCCCTGCAGCCCTCAGCTCATCCAGTGCCGCCCCTATCATTCATCCACCCTTTTCAGCTTGACTGCTGTTCCATATGCCAGAAATTCAGCAGCCTCGATTCCTGCATCACTGAGCATTTCCATGCACTCCTCAATCTCTCTCCCAACGATGTTCTTCAAACCTGCAGGAATATCTTTGCCTGTGTGTTTTGTCGTGTTTCCAAAAACAATACCGGGAACTTCACACACCTTAAATCCGGGGATAGAGTCTGTGGTGGTTGCAATCACTTTTTCACCTCCTCTATCTTTCTCCCCCTCCAAAAATGAGCAGGAGTATGCCAGCAGCTATTAGCAGCGTGTCAATAAGAAGGATGAAGGGCAGCGTAACCTCCATAATCACTCCGATAACGATAAAGCCTATGCCCCACTTTACATGGCTTTCCATCCTTTCACTTCTCCACGATCAGCTCCTCGAAAACACTTGCGACTTTTTTACCCTCATAGAGAACCTGGTATATGTTTTCAAGCAATCTGAACCTCCCCTCTTCTGCCTTTCCATCCTCTTCTAGTCTTTTCAGAAGCTTGTAGGCTTTTTTGGCCGTTTTGTATCCCTCAACAACTCCAACTCCCTTTCTGCTCAACTCATCAAGCGCTTGCTGTATTGTATATCCTTTCCCAAGCAGTTCACCGAGCATTCCGTTCCTCCCACCTCTGAAGGTTGCTATGAGATCACCAAAACCCGAAAGACCAAAAGCGGTCATTCTGTTACCGCCCAGCAATTCGATAAACTCTGCAATTTCATTAATGGCCTTTGTTGCGATAACACCCTTAGCATTGCTCATTTCAACGTTCATTGTGCTCTCGTAACCCCTTACCCAGGCTATTGCAATTGAATATACGTTTTTCAGAGCTGATGTAACCTCCGTCCCCTCGATATCGTCCGTTACCTCCACTCCGAAATGGTGGGTTTCAAAAACTCTCTTCATCTCAATTGCGGACTCTATGTTTGTGCTGCTGAAAACAACTCTTGTCGGCATTCTCTTTGCAACTTCTCTCGCTATAGCCGGACCTGTGATAGCAACCGTTTTGTCTCTCAGGCTCTTCTTCATTCTCCATATCGCCTCAGGTACCGTCATTATTTCTCCATCAATCTCCAGAAGCCCCTTAGAGATCAGTACAAGGTACTGGTCTTCAATAAACTCCGAGATTCGTTCGAATACAGGCAACACACCATCTGTACTGACACCAAGAACAATAACATCCGATCCTTCAAGAGCTTCATGGAGCTGGTCTGAATAGAATAGACTGACATTGTTCAGTTTAACACCAAGTCTCGGATGTTCCATCCCCTTCCGCATGAGATCAAGTATCTCAACATCGTATTCTGTCCCCCAGATTCTCACCTCATTCCTGTTATCGGTAAGGGGAACCGAGAGAGCGGAACCCATTGCTCCTGCACCAAGTATTGAAACAATCATGTGATAACTGTTTCGTAAAAATTGAAAAGTCTTTTGATTTACGAACCTTTTTATAATCCTTTAGCGAGGGAGGGTCATGCCGGGAATAGTTCCACACAGACACTGTGTTGTTTGTGGAAAGGCGATAGAGCCTGACCAGCAGGTTTGCAGTGAGGAATGCGAGGAAGTTTTGAGCAAGGAGAGGAAGAGGCAGAGAAACTTCATGATTCTCATGTTTCTGATACTGATACTTCTGCTGGTATTCATGTGGATGCCATATTTAAGAGGGTGAATCGTAGATCTCTCCCGGAACAGGAACGGGGTATCTCTCCGTCAGGCAGGCCAGGCAGTAATCTTTCCGACCACCTGCCTTTTTTATTGCCTCCAGCAATCCGCTGAGGCTGAGATAGGCTAGACTGTCTGCACCCATGATTTTCCCAATCTCTTCAACCGTGTGGTTGGCGGCAATCAGTTCCTCTCTCGTCTTCATGTCGATTCCAAAGTAGCATGGTGCAACGATGGGTGGGCTGCCGATTCTGACGTGAACTTCTTTTGCACCCGAGTTCTTTATCATCTCGATAATTCTCTTTGATGTTGTTCCCCTTACAATGCTGTCATCAACGAGCACTATTTTCTTTCCTTCCACATTTCCCCTCACAACATTCACTTTAAGCCTCACGGAAAGCTCTCTAAGCGTCTGTGCTGGCATGATGAATGTCCTTCCCACATATCTGTTTTTAATCAGGCTTTCCATATACGGCAGGCCCGACTCCTCTGCGTAGCCGATGGCTGCAGTTATACCGCTGTCGGGAACGGCGGAGACGTAATCTGCATCTACTGGTGACTCTCTGGCCAGAATCTTTCCCATTTGAGTTCTTGCTTCGTAGACACTTATACCGTCTATAATCGAGTCAGGTCTTGCAAAGTAAATATACTCAAAAATGCAGGTAGCCCTTCTCTTTGATTCCGCAATACGCTGAAATTCAATCTCTCCGTCTCTGACTATCACGGCTTCTCCCGGTTCAACGTCTCTAACAAACTTTCCACCCAGAGCGTCAATTGCGCAGCTTTCGCTGCAGATTATGTATCCATCATCGAGTTCACCCACACAGAGCGGTTTGAATCCAACAGGGTCTCTGTAGCCTATCAGCGTGTCATCAACAAGCATCGTCATTGTATAGCTTCCAATAAGCACACTGTTGAGGTTTTCCAGCGCATTTATGACATCTCCATTGCCCAGCAGGAACTTCGATAGCAGTTGGGTAATGATCTCTGTATCTGAGTTGGTCGTAAACACCCTCCCCTCGTTTTCGAGCTGATTTCTTAGCAGAGTGTAGTTGACCAGATTCCCGTTGTGGGCAACAGCGATAAATCCTGCTTTTGACTTTACAACAAATGGTTGTGCGTTTTCAATTCTTGACAGTCCTGTTGTGGAGTATCTCACATGGCCGATTACGGATCTGCCTGCGAGCAGGTCGAAGTCCTCATCACTGAATACCTCCGTTACGAGCCCCATTCCCTTTTTGTACCTTATGAGGTTGTCGTAAGATGCTAAACCAGCAGATTCCTGCCCTCTGTGCTGCAGGGAGAACAAGGCGTAATATGCCAGCCTGGGAGCGAGTTCCGCATCTGGATAATACACTCCAACAATTCCGCACATTCAAGTTTTATTCTTCTTTTTCTTTATCCAGCTGTAGCTCCTGAGTCTTTTGCTCCTGCCGAAGCCACATGCTGCGCAGTAACCCTTCCTTCTATGGAAAGAATGCCTTCCACAACGCCTACACCTTATATGGACTCGTTTTCTACCCTTTTTACCCATCGCCGCTGTCCCATCAGACATCAGTCACCACCCGGAGCAGGCGATACAAAAACTACGGTATCTCCTCTAATCACAACGCTTCCGACCTTCTTTGACACCTCTCCGTTCTGTATCTCCTCGGCATCGAGCAGTACGAGGTTCATGTGTATATCGTATCCATCAAGCGTACCTCTAAACTCCCTGCCCCCCTTCAATCTTACAATCACAGGCGATTTCAGGGATTTGTTAAGGACATCCAGTGGTCTTGGTGGCATGTTTTTCCCCTCCAGAATATCTTTACAGGAGTTAAGGGAGCAGCTATTTAAAAATATCGATGACCCGATGGTTTGGATTAGAAAATGTTTTTAATCCATTCATTTATGATGAGCAGAGCGCGGGTAGTCTAGTGGTAGGACAACGCCCTTCCGAGGCGTTAGCCCGGGTTCAAATCCCGGCCCGCGCATCCAGATATATCCCCGTTGGGGGCTGCAGTCCACGGCAGTCAGTTTTAGGGCGCTTTGGCTTCATCACGCATCTGTCAGCGTAACGTTGGATAGGTTTGACCGCCCGGTAATCTTTTAGATTTATTTTTTAAAAACAATAAAATATCGATTTTTTTCCGGAGCCTCAATGCTGCCCGGTGATTGGAAAAAGTTCACCTCACATAATTTCGAAAAATTTAAAGCTGGCATTACAAACCAGGCACATGAATCTGATTTTTCTGGGTGCTCCCGGTGCGGGTAAGGGAACGCAGGCAAAGAGAGTGTCTGAAAAATATGGAATTCCGCAGATTTCTACTGGAGATATGCTCAGAGAGGCAGTAGCTAATGGTACAGAACTTGGAATGAAGGCTAAAGAGTATATGGATAAAGGAGAACTCGTTCCTGACGAAGTTGTTATAGGGATTGTAAAGGAAAGGCTTCAGCAGCCGGATTGCAATAAGGGGTTCATCTTGGACGGGTTCCCCAGAACTCTGGCTCAGGCTGAGGCGCTTGATGAGATGCTGAAGGAACTGAACAAAAAAATAGATGCTGTGATAAACATAGCAGTTCCTGAGGAGGAAGTTGTCAGGAGAATAGTGTACCGCAGAACCTGCAGAAAGTGCGGGGCAGTTTACCACCTCATCTATGCTCCCCCAAAAGAGGACAACAAGTGCGACAAATGTGGAGGAGAGCTCTATCAGAGGGATGACGATAAAGAGGAGACAGTCAGAGAGAGGTACAGAGTTTACAGGGAAAACACAGAGCCTCTGGTTGAGTATTACAGGAAAAAGGGCGTCCTGTATGATATAGATGGGACAAAGGACATAGATGGAGTCTGGCAGGAGATTGAGTCTGTTCTGGAAAAAATCAAAGGATAATCCTTTTATCTTTTATTTTTCCTAAAAGCCAGTCGGCAATAACCCCGCTCACCTCAGCATTCTGTCTGAGGAAGTGATCCCCTTCTTCAATTTCAAAAAAGGCTTTCGGCTCTTTCGCAGCATCGTAGAGTTTCAGACCGTTCTCAAATGGAACGATATCGTCTCTTCTTCCGTGGACTATCAGCTTTTCCTCTCCGACCTCTCCTATCCAGTTTTTGGGTTCGATCTCTGTGAATTCCCTCAGGAACAGATTTTTAAAGTTCTCGTAACTTCCAGCACCTCTCAGTAAATTTTTCATTCTTGCATTTTCGTAAATCATCCTCAGCACTTTTTCGTCGAACAATTCCGTACAGCAGGGGGATGCAGCGATGACGAGTTTTTCCAGATTTTCCATTTCAACAGCGGCTCTTACGGCGACAGCCCCTCCCATGCTGTAACCGAGAACCGATACTTTTTCGAATTCATGTGAGATATTTATCAGATCCTCAACCCATAGTTTCAGACTGAAGGTTCCATCACTCAGACCAGTTCCGGAAAAGTCGAAGACCAATGACGGAATACCTCTTAAAGCAAAAAATTGGGCAAGATCGGAATATCCTTTCTCGATCACAGACCCGGGTTCGTATGGCAGTCCATGACAGATTATAAGGACGTGCTCAATTGCAATTCTTGTATAGTTCCTGCCAATTTTTTTATCCAGATACATTATTTAAGACCAACAAGTTTTTCAAGCTCCTCGAGGTCCCTTTCAATCTTTTTGATTTCCTCTCTTTTATTCTGAACGAGTTCTGCTACGATTTCCTTCAAATCACGGGTCAGTTTGTAGCATTTCAAGGGTCTACCCTTGCCCTTTTTCTTTAGCTCCCTTTCCTTCACCCATCCCCAGTCTTTGAGGTCTTTCATTGCAAGGCTGACTTCTGGCTGTCTCAGATTAGCGGCTCTTTCTATATCTCTTGAGACTGCTTCGCCAGCTTTGGACAGGAAAACAACTACTTTTGCGATGTTTCTGTTTAGTCCTGTCTCTGAGAGCAACGTGACGACCCTTTCCTCTTTTTCTGAGAGCTCTTCAACCATAATCAGGTCACCTCCTATTACCGTTACGTGCAACATGTGTTACTTATACTAAGAACTATATAAATTTTTTTGCATTTAGCTATTTATCTAATATCTATCCGCTATTTTATCTGATAAATCATTAGTGCCAAAATATTTTAAAGTTACAGAGGTTAAAGTTCTCCGAGATGAAGAAGAAGGATAGGTACACGATATCGGAACTGGCAAAGGAATTTGAGATAAGCACGAGAACTATAAGGTATTATGAAGAGATAGGATTGCTGTCTCCAGACAGAACTGCCGGAAACCAGAGGATTTTCACGAAGAAAGACAGAGCAAAGTTGAAACTTATTTTAAGGGGAAAGAGACTCGGATTCAGCCTTGATGAGATAAGGGAAATGATAGAGATGTATGATGTTGCAGGGGAACCAGAGCAAATCCGTCTGACTCTGAAATACGGTGAAAAAAAGCTCAGAGAAATTGAGGAAAAGATAAGAGAACTTGAATTGCTTAAGGAAGACATTTTGAATCTCAGGGAGATTCTCATCAACCGTTTAAAGGAGATCGAAAAGGATAACAGTTAACGTAAACGTTAAGTTTAAATATTATTTATGTCCATTCTTTAGAGGTGATGTCCTGTGTTTACGATACCGTACATTCTGGAACGGGCAGCTAGGCTGTTTCCAAGCGTTGAGGTTGTTGGTACGGATGTGAGAAAAGGCTATGCGGAGACAAGAAAAAGGGTTTCAGGCCTGGCAGCCTACTTTGATAAGATTGGAGTCAAAAATGAGGTGGTGGCTGTTGCAGACTGGAACACACCCGAGTTCTTCGAGCTGATTTACGCAATAACCGCTGCCGGCGGCGTTCTGTATCCTGTAAACATTCGCCTGCCCCCGGATCAGATTGCCTACACTCTGAAAAAGTCGGAATCTCAGCTTCTGATCTATTCTGATGATTTTTCAGCGCTTGCAAAAGTCCACGATGGCGAGAAAATGCATGTGAAGGAGGTATTTGAAAAGGCAGAGATGAAGGCTGAGGTTGAAGTAAATGTAAGGCAGGAGGATATGGCTGTGATGCTGTTTACAAGCGGAACAACAGGTTTGCCCAAAGCCGTGAGGTACACGCACGAGAGGATGATTCACGGGGCTTTGAGCATAGCACATCAGTTGGCCCATCACGAAACCCCTGCCAGACTCACGAGTGCTGATGTCATATTTCCGCAGATACCCATTTACCACATTCTTGCCTGGGGGACGGTGTTCATCGCTCCATATATGGGTTTAAAGCTCATAATGGGCGGTAGATTCGATCCGGCCGAAACTGTCAGAATTATTAAGAAAGAAGGTGTAACGTGGATAAACGCAGTTCCAACAATGGTGAACATGCTGTTAGAGACGAAAGAAGACCTGAATGGTCTTAAGGTGCTGATCGGAGGGAGCACGATAACGAGCGATTTAGCGAAGAGGATGAACGAAGCGGGTATGAAGTTTACGACGATTTACGGTGGTACTGACATGCTCGCCGCATCAATAGCCATTATGACGGAAGAGGCAAAAAGGAAGGGAATTGATTATATCAGGCGCGTAACACATCCCGTTCCGTTTGCAGAGTTCAAAATTGTTCAGCAGGAGGGAATGGGTGGAGATTCAGGTGAGATATACTTTAGAGCGCCATGGCTGCCGATGGAGTATTACAAGGACGAGGAGAAAACGAGAGAGGCATACACTGAGGATGGATGGTTTAAAACCGGAGATCTTGGTGTGGAAATGCCGGATGGAGGCATTATGGTTCTTGACAGGGTGAAAGATGCCATCAAATCTGGTGGTGAGTGGATACCCAGCAGCATTCTGGAATCGGTGATCTCTGAGGTGGAGTGGGTGGAATACGTTGCGGTGTTGGGTAAGCCTGATGAGAAGTGGGGCGAGAGACCTTACGCTGTTGTAAAGCCCCTTGAGAAGGGTGCAGCAAATATTGACGAGATAAGAGAGCATTTGTTGAGGGCTGTTGAGGAAGGCAGGATCGCAAAGTGGTGGATTCCTGAGGAGATTGTGGTGGTCGACGAGATGCCCCTTACCAGCACTGGAAAAATTAACAAACTTTCGTTAAGAAATATGCTGCTGAAGTAGGAAGGTGATATGATGCTGGAAAACAATGCCCTTTTAACGGAAGAGGAAATAAAAATTAGAGAGGAAGCCAAGGAGCTTGCCAGTGCCATCGATCCTGAACTTTTGAGAAAGATGGATAGAGATGAGGTGGACTATCCATTCGAGTTCCTTGAGGAAGCTGCAAAAAGGAAAATGCTGGGCCTCAGATTTCCTGAGGAATACGGTGGGAGAGGACTTACCTGGGCAGCGGAAAGTGTTGCTGTTGAGGAAGTGGGCGTGCTTGGCAATGGAATTGGCTGCAGCTATGCGATGGTGAGCATTGTTGGAGAGGCAATCTACAGATTCGGGCAGGAATGGCAGAAAGAAGAGTTTCTGAAGCCGATAATTAAGGGCAAAAAAGTTTCTGCAGAAGGCTTAACCGAGCCAAGAGGGGGGAGCGACTTCTTCGGAACGACCACGAGGGCAGAGAAGAAAGGGAATGTCTGGGTTCTGAATGGGGCGAAGAGGTTTATCGCAGGCGGCAAGGTTGCGGATTTCTACCTCATTTATGCCAGAACAGACCCCAGTGCTCCGGGACACAAGGCCCTGACAGCCTTTCTGGTTGAGAGAGATATGGGTGTTGAAGTGGAGGAACTTTACAACCTTCTCGGTTTCAGAGGGATGGGGACGGCCAGGATAGTTTTCAAGGACGTTGAGGTGCCGGATGAGTACAGAGTGGGGGAGGTAAACGGGGCAAGGATGATTTTCAACAGAATGATGATCCCTGAAAGGTTGACTTCTGCAGCAGGAGCTTTGGGAGCAGCCAGAGCTGCTTTAGAGGTTGCTGTGAAGTATTCAAACAAAAGAAAGGCTTTTGGCAGGAAGATACGGGAGTTTCAGGGTGTAAACTTTATGGTCGCTGAGGCCATAACAAAGCTTGATGCTGCAAGGGCTCTGACGTATAATGCGGCAAGGGCTGTTGACCTGTACGATGCCGGTAATGGTCCAGATCCAAGGAGACTTGTGAGTGAGGCGAAGTACTTTGCCACAGACGTTGGCTGGGATGTCGTGAACAAGGCGATGCAGATCATGGGGGGCATAGGCTATACTCAGGTTTATCCGGTTGAAAGGATGCTCAGGGATATGCGCCTCTCTCCGATATGGACAGGCAGCAATGAGATAATGAAGATGCTCATCCAGCATGAAACTTACAAGCTTATGGGATTGCCATCAAAGGACAGAGACGTCGAGAAGGATGCGATGGACTGGTACAAAGAGTGGGAGAAGGTTTATGAGTAGCACCTCTGTTTTTTGACCACTGGGAAAGCCGGGAAACCTCAAATTTTTATTTTTATGTTTCGAGATTGTAAGTTAAATTTAAGTAGTAAAATATCTCATTACAATCATGGTTGAGAATCATGCGAAATTTGGGATTCAGAAACTCGACGATTATCTCGGTGGGGGGCTGAATAGACACTCCGAAAACCTGATCATTGGAAGAAGCGGCATCGGAAAAACAATACTGGCAGCTCACTGGGCAGCAGAGGGGGCGAGAAATGGGGAAACGGTTGTTTACCTCTCCACAACCATGAACAAGAATGTCGCAAAAAATTATCTGAAACGGTTTCCGTTCATGGAGGATGTTTATGAAAAGATCCACTGGAGGTTTATCAGGGTTGACCCCAAGTTTCTGCTACCCCTCACCAGGGAGAAAATAGTAGAGGGTCTCAAGTTTACGTTTGGGATGGATGGAGAGGACATCGACAGGGTCGTATTTGATTCATGCACGGATCTCGAGAAAACACTCGCCGATCCGGTCCTCTACAGAAGAGCCATAACGTACATGGCCGATCTATCATACGAGTACGGAATAACATCGCTCTGGGTTGAGGAAGCTCCGATGAAGGGCGAATGGAGCGACACTAAAAACATAACCGAGTCCGTTATCTTCCTCGACCTTCTCAGGGTTTCAGAGGGATACACCAGAGCGTTGAGGATTCTCAAAAAATACGGAAGTAAAATACCGCTGGAGTGGATTCCCTACGACATAACTGAAAACGGGATTGAGATCAAAGATGGTTTTCTGGTAAGAAGGGAATATGAGTACGAGTTCAAATGCGATTGAGTTAATTCAGGAGGCCATTGACAACGGCGCAGAGATAGTCCTGGTTAAGGTGGACTCTAAAAAGTACGTCAAGGTATGTCTTGAGATCGTAAAGCATTTCACCGGTATCGCTGAGGGGATTTTCGTCACCCTTAACCGGCCGTACTTCAGCCTCAAAAAAATGCTGGCAAAGGAGGGAGTTGATCTCTCAAAACTCTACTTCATCGACTGCATCACCCTCCAGCTCGGTGGCGAGGTTGTTGACGAGAACCGATGTTTCTACCTTACCTCTCCCGATCCGGTGCAGCTTCAGATTACGATTGAAAGAGCTATGGATCTCGTAACTGCTGAAAACAGGTTCATATACCTTGATTCTCTTTCAACGATCTCTCTCTACAAGTCCTTCGAAACACTGATCAAATTTCTCAGGCATCTTACCGGCAAGATGCGCCTGAGGGGGTTTGTGGGAACGATTTTTACACTGGAGAAGGAAATGGATGAGAGCTACTACTCCCAGATTTCTCTGATGTGTGATGAGGTTATAGAGGTGGATTGATGAAGTTTCCGACTGGCATAGAATTTCTTGACAAGCAGATTGAGGGCATTGAACCGGGTATTGTTGTTCTTTGCGAGTCCTCGGGGTCGGGAGGCAAAGAGTTTGGCATCACGTCCATACTGAACAATGCGAAAAAATTCAGAACGTGGTATCTTGCGATAGCCAGGCCGCAGGACATCGTGGAAAGAGATATAAAACTGATATTTCCAGAAAGAGAGGTTGAAATTGACTTCGAAATCGTCAGCTTTGCTGATTACTACTTCATGGATACACTTGTCCCGCTGAAATGGGTTTCGGACAGAAAGCCGGGCATCGAATTCCTGAAAGGTGAGAAAAATATCTTCAACAAGCTTGTAGAGTTTTTTGATGCCATTGAAGAGGAGAGCATCGTTTTCCTTGATTCCCTCACGGATCTTGCAAGAATTGCCAAATCGAAGCTCGGGTGGGAAAATCTGGTTAACGTTCTCAAAGGTCTGCATGTGCTGTGCGTGAGAAAGAACGTGCTGCTTATGACGCTGCTCACGTCAAACATCTTTGACAGAGGTGAAGAGGAAGAACTTCTCGATCAGGCTGATGGAGTCATCATTTTTGAGTGGGAGGTGCAGAAGGAGTCGATGGCAAGGTGGATGTACTTCAGAAAGTTTATCGGAGTTCTGCCAAAGCTTGAAAAGGAGAGGATTTCGAAGTACAATGTGCGGATAGACCCTGCGCTTGGCTTTACGATTTCGAAGGTCATGAGGGTACTGTAGAGGTGGTGGTATGCTTAAAACGGGAATCGAGGGGCTTGATGCCATGCTCGGAGGGGGCATTCCGGAAGGACATGTTGTGGCAGTGGTGGGGAGTTACGGTACGGGTAAAACTATACTCGGACTGCATTTTATTTATGAGGGTTTAAAAAATGGTGAAAACTGTCTGATCATAAGTTTTGACGAGGATGAACAGAGTATTATTGAGAATGCCAGGAGCGTGGGCATGAACTTGGAAAACTTTGGAGATCTGCTGCAGATAATAAGGCTTGAGGCAATTGAGATGAAAAGGAGTTTTGAGAAAATCGAGAGCGACATTCCGGAAATTATAAAGAACATGGGTGTAAAGAGGGTGCTGATGGATTCAATAAGTGTTCTTGAAACGCTTTTTGATGATGCCGGCAGATATCGGATGCTTGCGGCATTCAGAAAGATTCTGAAGGAGGCGGGAATTACTGCAATCCTGACGAGCGAGGCAGACAAATACCAGCCGACCACGTCCAAGTATGGGATTCTGGAGTATGTCTGTGATGGTTTAATCTCCCTGAAGGTGGTGAGAAAAAGCGAGCTTGATGAGCCAACCCTCGGTATTGAGGTTGTGAAAATGAGGAGGGTTAGGCATTCGAGAAAGCCGAAGCCCTACATGATAACCGATAACGGAATTGTGGTTTACGAGGAGGCTGAGATTTTTTAAAATGGACATCGACACGTATAACCTGAAATCGAAAATGCATCCTGCGAAAAAATGAAATTTAAAAGATATTTTAAAAATCAGCTCGCCCACGCCACCAGATATGTGTCTCCGTCATCGGCCAGCTCCTGTGGAGCCACATTGTAGCCGTATCTCCAGCTCCATCCCGGATTCTGGTCGATATCGGGACCGCCATTTGCCAGATAGGCTGCCCAAATTAACTCGCTGCAGTAGTAACTGCTCCCGTAAACTTCCTTACCACCGATGTATGTTAGCCATTTGTAGTCGTATGGATAACCCACCTTGGTCAGGGCCCAGCTTATCGCACTGGACTTAACTCCACTGCTGGTTTTTACCCTGTAAACTGCAACTTCATCTGCATTTCTGACCATGTCCACCGATACAACCCTCACACCATCTTTCCAGGCTTCAACCATCTGACCGTTTCCTATGTACATCGCCGCATGGTGCCAGTGGCCTATTATGTCGCCAAAGGTATCCTCCAGCCATCCGGCACATCCTCTGCAGAGAATTATATCTCCCGGCTGCAGAACGCTTAGATCCAGATTGTTTCCATCCCCAGTCCACTCTGATGGAATCAGTGCTTCTGCCGGGGCCACGATCAGCAACAGGCCAACCATCAGTAACACCGCACGCATGGACACCTTAATTATCTTTAATTTAAAAATTTTTCGATGATAAAACAGAAAAAATATTAAAAATGAGAGTAACCCCTAAACTCAACTCTCACAGTCTCTCCCTCAAGTTCAGCAAAAACACCTGATCCCTCCTCCACTCGCCCTATTCTTATCCCATCTTTACTCTCCTTGGCCGTGTAGAGCAGCTCGAAGTCTCCACCTCCATAGAGAAAAGTTTCCAGTGGGTCTTGCGCAAGCTCTAAATGGGAAATATCGATACTGTCCAGAATTATTCTAACACCACTGCTTTCGGCAATCTGGTGGAGGGAGATTGCGAGACTGTCGCTCACGTCTGTCAGGGCTCCGGCGTACTTTGCGATTCTAATTCCCTCCGCAATTCTTGGTTCTGGAGTGTACAATTTCTCTGCATACGGGAGGTCTTCTCTCCTCGCACCTTTTTCGAGCAGCTCAAGGCACACCTGAGCTTTGCCGGGCAGATCGGTGACGTAAACATTATCGCCGGGTTCAGCCCCTTTTCGTGTAATGATCCTCTCAGCCTCTCCAATCGCAAAACCTGCAATGGTTGTTATTTCCGAAAAGTCTATGTCTCCACCAACAACCCTCACTCCGTACTTTTCCGCCACACTCTTTATCCCCTTAAGTATGGCCTCAAAAAGTTCGGGAGATTTCAGCGATATGGAGCTCAGGAAATACAGCGGTTTTGCTCCACATGCAGCAATGTCGGAGAGGGTGACAGCAATCGCCATCCATCCCATTTCCTCAGGCTCCATGAAGGGTGGAAAATCGCTCCTTTCATTCACCGTGTCACAGGTAAGAACAATTAGACTGTTTCCAATTTCAATGTACGCTGCATCATGTTTACCGGCGGGAACGACAACATCCTCTCCACCAAAAAATCTCTCAACGATTTTCAACAGCTCGAACTCTTTCATACTCGCACACCACCCTGGCTGTGACGTAAAGACTTGTGTAGCCTTTCTCACCGAGACTTACGATATTTGCATTTTTGAGCATTTTTCTGGTCTCCGGAAAGAAATCTCCGTGTGGGAATGCACCTATGCATACCGCAAAATCACCCTTCAGGTATTTGCCGATATTTTCTCTTCTGCCTTTCTCGCTCATCAGAATTACGTTCCTGTGGGCCAGTATATCGGAAAGAGTTTGATCAACGATCTCGAGCAGAATTTCGTTACCTGCTACGATTCTTCTTTTTCTAAACAGATCCTCCATCAGCCCGACAAATCGATTGTAGTTTCTTGGTAGCCGTGTTTTCGGATTAACTTTTATTATGTGTCCGCTCAGGGTATGGACGTAGATTTCAAGGTCTTTACTCACCGGCGAATCGAGCAGGAGAAGGAGGCATTGATGAATGATGTCCGGTCTGCCCCTTTTTTCCCTAAATGGAAGCTTTTTCATAGCCGAATGGTGCTTTGAGTCGTCCAGAATAATACTATCGGGATTTTTACCCCTCCTTCTTGCATCGAATGCAACAGATGGATGACAGGCTATTTCCGGCGGGACAAGTTCCAGAGATGTCTCAAGGAATACGAATGCACTTCGCACAAAGGAAATAAACCGAAAAAGTTTAAGTTCTTTTCTCTGAAAAGTTTTAACGTGAAGGAATTGCTGAAAAAAGCATCAACAATTGCATCCGCAATTGCTTCTCAGGAAGAGATCCTGATCGTTACCCATATCGATGCTGATGGTATCACATCCGGGAGTATAGCACACATTGCTCTCGAAAGGTTTGGAATTGAGAACCGAATGAAGTTCGTAAAACAGCTCGATGAGGATGAAATTGAGAAGATAAAGGATGAAAACGTCTTTGTATGGTTCACAGATATTGGAAGTGGTCAGATTGAGATGTTTGATGAGCTTGAGTTTGCCATAACCGACCACCACGTTCCACAGGCGACTCATCCGATGCAGCTCAATCCGCATGAATTTGGCTATGACGGCACCTTTGAACTCAGTGGAGCTACGACGACTTTCCTCGTTGCTAAATACATGACAAGAAAAGGCACCCTTTTCGATTTCGCCAACGGAAATTCCGATCTTGTACCGCTTGCAATTGTTGGAGCCGTTGGAGATCTGCAGGATTCGAAGTGGGGAAGGTTGCAGGGACTGAATCGAACAATAATCGAGGAAGGGTTGAAGCTCGGATATCTCGATGTGAGAAAAGATCTCAGATTTTTTGGCAAGCAGACGAGGCCGGTGGCCAAAATGCTTGAGTACAACTCCGACCCTTTTCTGCCGGGCATAACAGGGAACGAAAGGGGTGTTCTTGATCTGCTATCGGAACTTAAAATCGATCCGTGGCTGAGGTGGATCGATTTAACCATTGAGGAAAAGAGGAGGGTTGTCTCTGCCATAATCGGGATAGCGATGGATTGCAGGATCCCGTATACCAGCATCCTGAGAATTGTGGGTGAGAGTTACATCCTTCTGCATGAGGAGGAGGGAACCGAGAAAAGGGATGCAATGGAGTTCTCCACTCTACTGAACGCAACTGCTAGATACGGTGAGGCAGAGATCGGACTCGGAGTTTGTCTCGGGGACGAAGAGGCGTATAAAAGAGCACGAACTCTGCTCCAGAATCACAGGAGAAATCTTTCCAATGGAATAAAATTTGTGAACGAGAATGGTATTGAGGAGCTGAAACACATTCAGTATTTCCATGCCGGCAGCAACATTCCCGATACGATTGTGGGGATTGTGGCGGGCATGTGCCACCACAAGGGAAACAGACAGAAACCCATCATAGCGTTTGCCGAGAGTGACAGGGGTGTTAAGGTTTCGGCAAGGGCAACCCATCTGCTTGTTGAGAGAGGAGTCCATCTTGCAAAGGCTCTGAAAAAGGCAGCCGAGGCTGTAGGTGGGGTTGGAGGAGGTCACAGCGTGGCTGCCGGGGCAACGATCCCTGAAGGCATGGAGATGGAGTTCCTCAGAATACTCGATGAGATTGTGGGCAGACAGCTCGGGAAGTCTTAATAACCACAAATGCTAAAGTTACACTATGGAGATCTTCAGCGAGAACATAAGGGGAGCGATGTGCTACATCCTCGGATTCGTTACAGGAGCCCTCTTTCTGCTTTTTGACAGGAGCCCTTTTGTAAGATTTCATGCTGTTCAGTCTTTGCTCACTTTTTCCACTGTTGCAGCACTTCAGATAATCCTTCCCGTTTTTCCCGGGGGAGTTATCATTGCGAGAATTTTGCTGGGAATAAGCGTGATACTGTGGGCAGTTTGCATTGTTAAGGCAAGCAGAGGAGAGATATTCAAGTTACCGGTATTTGGGAGTATTGCAGAAGAGCAACTGAATCTGCCATACATGTAAAAAATTTAGAATATTTCTGGAGCTCTGAACTCTCCAAATACATCTCTCAGGGCATCTGTCATCTCTCCCAGTGTTGCCCTAGCCTTTACGGCTTCGAGCACATATGGCATCAGGTTTTCGCCCTCATTTTCAGCAGCCTTTCTGAGCCTGTCCAGAGCTTCTTCCACCTTCCGTGCATCCCGGTTCTTCCTGAAGTCCTGCAGCCTTTTTATCTGTTTTTCGACCATGCTCCTGTCAACTCTCAGCAGATCAATCTGGATCTCCTCTTCAATCTGGTATTTGTTCACACCAACTACCGTAAGCTCTCCGCTGTCAATGGCCCTCTGCTTTTCATAAGCAGATTTTTGAATTTCTCTCTGCACGTATCCGCTCTCTATGGCCTTGATCATTCCGCCCATCTCGTCAATCTTCTCTATGTATCTCATCGCCTCCTCCTCTATCCTGTCTGTCAGCCACTCAATGTAGTAACTTCCACCGAGCGGATCGGCGACATCAGCCACTCCACTTTCCTCAGCAATAATCTGCTGTGTTCTGAGGGCGATTCTAACCGCCTTCTCTGTCGGCAGACAGAGGGCTTCATCAAAGCTATTAGTGTGCAGTGACTGACACCCTCCGAGCACCGCTGCCAGAGCCTGCAGAGCAACCCTTACGATGTTGTTCTCAGGCTGCTGGGCCGTCAGGGTGCATCCTGCAGTCTGTACGTGGAATCTCAGCATCATGGACCTTGGATTCTTTGCATTAAATCTTTCCTTCATTATCCTTGCCCAGAGCCTTCTTGCCGCTCTGAACTTTGCTATCTCCTCGAGGAAATTATTTCCTGCTGCAAAGAAAAAGCTCAGGCGGGGAGCAAAGCTGTCAACATCCATTCCCCTGTCAATGACCTTTTCAACATAGGTTATACCATCTGCCAGGGTAAAGGCAACCTCCTGCACAGGTGTGGCTCCAGCTTCTTCCATGTGATATCCTGAGATGCTTATTGAGTTCCACTTCGGCATCTCCTTGGCACAGAACATGATTATGTCCGTTGCAAGCCTGAGAGAAGGTTCGGGCGGAAAGATGTACGTACCCCTCGCAATGTACTCCTTCAGCATGTCGTTCTGCACCGTCCCCCTCAGACCTGACCTTTCGACACCCTGCTGCTCAGCTACCGCAACATACATGCTCAGAATCTGAGCGCATGTTGAGTTGATCGTCATTGACGTTGACACCTTGCCGAGGGGGATACCGTTGAACAGAATTTCCATATCCTGAAGTGTGTCAATAGCAACTCCGACCTTTCCAACCTCCCCAAGTGCCATTGGGTGGTCGGAATCGTATCCAATCTGGGTGGGAAGGTCAAAGGCAACGCTCAGACCGGTCTGACCCTGACTCAGCAGGTAGTGGTATCTACGGTTCGTCTCCTCTGCAGTTCCAAATCCTGCATACTGCCTCATTGTCCAGAGTCTTCCCCTGTACATTGTCGGATAAACTCCCCTTGTAAACGGATAGACCCCAGGAAAGCTCAGCTTTGTGTCGTAATCCATCTCCACATCCTCAGGCGTGTAGACTCTATCAACAGTAAAACCCGAAGAGGTCTTAAACTCCCTTCTCCTTTCGGGAGATTTTTCAAGGAGAGGTTTTACATACTTCTCCTCCCACTCCTTCTTTTTCATATTCTCACCTACTTCAGATAAACTAGGACGTCTCCACTTCCAACCTTGTCACCCTCCTTAACAACAACTTCGGCAATTTCTCCATCTTCGGGAGAGTTGATGGGGTTCTCCATTTTCATGGCCTCTATTATCAGAACAGTCTCGCCGGCCTTTACCTTTTCACCGACCTTTTTCAGTATCTTTGTAACCACCCCGGCCATCGGGGCAGTAATTGCCTTTCCTTCCACTTTGGGCCTCTCAACCCTTCTCTCCTCGACCTTTGGCTTCTCCACCTCTGCTTTCCTGAACTCCGCAAGTTCAACCTTTTTTTCAACTTCTATTACAGCTTTCTTTCCATTTACCGTAACTTCAAATACAGATGGCGAGATTTCCTCAACCTCGACTTCGTATTTTTTCCCCTGAACCCTAACCTCATACTTCATCATCTCAACCTCGCTGAAATTTTCCAGTTTCTGGGATAGTCTTTTATCTCCACCGGTCTCTCCACCTCGCGCATGTAGCGGTTAATTGCTGCTACAGCAGCCAGAAACTCTTCAGGGGTCATTTTATCACCTCACAGTGGAACATTTCCGTGCTTCTTGGGTGGAAGCTTCTCCCGCTTGCTTTCCAGAATTCTCAGAGCTGATATCACCTTTGCTCTGGTGTACTTCGGGTCAATGACATCGTCGATGTATCCTCTCGCCGCCGCACGGTAGGGATTTGCGAACTTCTCCCTGTATTCCTTAACCTTCTCATCTCTCGTTGCCTTTGGATCCTCAGATGCCTTTATCTCCTTTCTGAAAACAATTTCTGCTGCACCTTCAGGGCCCATAACGGCTATTTCGGCACTTGGATAGGCATACACGACATCAGCACCGAGGTGTTTGCTCCCCATCGCCAGATATGCACCGCCATACGCCTTTCTCAGAATGATCGTTACAAGCGGAACCGTCGCCTCACTGTAGGCGAAGAGGACTTTGGCACCATGCCTTATTATTCCCCCGTATTCCTGCTGTACTCCGGGCAGATAGCCGGGAACGTCTACGAATGTGAGTATCGGTATGTTAAACGCATCGCAGAATCTCACGAATCTTGCGATTTTGTCACTGCTGTCAACATCAAGACACCCTGCATAATGTCTTGGATTGTTCGCAACGATTCCAACGGACTTTCCGTCGATCCTGGCGAATCCAACCGTGGCGTTGGGGGCGAAGTAGGGATGAATCTCCAGAAACTCGCCGTTATCAACAACAGCCCTGATCACATCTCTTACGTCGTATGGTTTCTGAGGGTCATCGGGAATGATCTCGTAAATTTCTGGGGTTGGTCTTGCCGGGTCGTCTCCCGTTTTAACGACAGGTGGATCCTCCATGTTGTTCAGGGGCAGGTAGCTCAGCAGTTTCCTCACAAGAGTCATCGCATCCCTGTCATCTTCAGCCACAAGATGGCAGTTTCCGCTCTTCATCGCATGGGCCTGCCATCCTCCCAGATCGAAGGCCGAAACATCCTCTCCCGTGACGGTCTTTATGACCTGCGGCCCGGTTATGAACATGTAGCAGTTTGGATTTTTTGTCATCACAATGAAATCGCCGATTGCTGGACTGTAAACAGCTCCTCCGGCGCATGGACCCATTATCACACTTATCTGAGGGATAACACCACTTGCAAGGGTGTTTCGATAGAAGATGTCCCCGTAACCTTTCAGAGCGTCCACACCTTCCTGAATTCTTGCCCCTCCACTGTCATTAAGGCCTACAACAGGTATTCCCATTTTCATTGCAAAATCGAGGATGTAGGCTATTTTGAAGCCGTGCATCTCTCCCAGGCTGCCACCCATTACCGTAAAGTCCTGGGCGAATACAGCAACAGGCCTTCCGTCCACCGTACCGTAACCCGTGACGACACCATCAGCGGGGAGATCCATTTTATCCAGACCAAAATCTGTGTTTCTTTTTTCGACGAAGGGATTTACCTCAACAAAGCTTCCAGGATCGAGCAGCAGCTCAATCCTTTCTCTCGCTGTCAGCTTTCCCTGCTCGTGCTGCCTCTTTATTCTTTCCTTTCCGCCCATCTGTCTGATCTTTTCCTTCCTGCGGTAGACCTCCTCAATGAGATCCTTTCTCATCTTCATCCCTCTACGAACTCAAGCAAAACACCATGAGTGCTTTTCGGGTGGATAAAAGCCACCCTCTTCCCGCCAGCTCCGATTCTGGGCTTCTCATCAATAAGCTTAAGTCCCGCATCCCTGGCCTTTTTCAGTGCCTCCTCTATGTTCTCGACATTTACGGCAATGTGGTGTATCCCCTCTCCTCTGCTTGAGATGAATTTTGCTATTGCACTGTCCTCAGATGTGGCCTCAAGAAGCTCAATCCTGCTTTCTCCGACAGGAAGCATTGCGACCCTGACTTTTTGTTCGGCAACCTCCTCCGTTTCCTCAACCCTGAACCCGAGCGATTCGTATGTTTTTGCGGCATCGTCCAGACTTCTAACAGCTATCCCAATATGATCTATTTTCCTTATCAAGCGTATCACCTCTTAAGTTTTGGCACTTCCCTCTCAATAAACTCAATAATTTCTTCAAGAGGTGTTCCGGGGCCAAAAACCTTCGCAACCCCAATTTCATGCAGCTTTTCCACGTCCTCTTCCGGGACGATCCCCCCCAAGATGACAATAACGTCTCTGTTTGGCTCAAGACCCCTCTTTCTCAGTTCCTCCATGACCATGGGTGTCAGCTCGAGGTGGGCACCGCTCAGAATGCTGAGGCCCAGCACATCGGCATCCTCCTGCAGGACCGTCTCAGCAATCTCTTCCGGCGTCCTCCTGATACCCGTATAAATTACCTCAAATCCTGCATCTCTCAGGGCTCTGGCGACAACCTTTGCCCCCCTGTCATGGCCATCAAGACCGGGTTTAGCAACTATTACTCTGATTTTTCTTGTAAGCTGCGCTTCCATAAATGGTCACCTCACTAAGCTGTCGTTATCATATAGGTTTAAATTTTTCGGATTAATCCGGATGTTTATGTCTTTTTTAATGATATAATTGGTTAAATCTGTGAGAAAGTTGGGAAGGAAGCTCCGGCTGACTGAACCTCAACCGATCTCATCCAAGCTAACGTATCCACCCTCTTTTTTTGCGTAACTTAAAAACCTGGATAGGAGAAAATTTTTTCCTGCAAGAGCTTTCGAGCTTCCAACAGCTATAAACTTCTTTCTTGCCCTCGTTAATGCGACGTTAAACATTCTCTTCTCCGAGGCGAAATACGGGTTTTTGGTTGAGGTGATGGAGTAGATCACCACGTCCTTCTCCCTGCCCTGGTAGCTGTGAACGGTGCTCACCTCAATATCAAGCCCGAATTCGTTCATCAGGTTTTTTATCAGTTCAACTTGCTTAACGTATGGCGAGATAACGCCTATATTGTCCTCTCCAACGCATTCAGCAAGCTCTTCACAGATCATGCAGACGTATTCAGCCTCGCTTTCGTTTATTTTTGACTTACCCATTCTTTTTTCCGTGCCGTTGCAGTCGGCGAATATCACGGGCCTCTTTGGGTCTCCTATCTCTGGTATGGTCGTTCTGCATTCCTTTATCTCTATCTCCCTGCATCTGTCATCGATCTCCAGAAATCCGTAAACATACCTTGCAGCAAATCCGGCAATCTTAGCGTTGCACCTGTAGTGTTTTCTCAGCCACAGAGTCCTGCTGTAAATTCCCTTCAGGTATGTATAGGCGCTGAACTTCGCTGCTCTGTAACCTCCTATTTCGTAGACAGGAGGGAGCTGGTAGGGGTCGCCCACAACCACTACTTTTTCGGCTCTTTCCAGTGCAAGAAGTGCGGTTGAGATGCATGTATTGCTCGCCTCGTCAATTATAACGGTATCGTAGTCATAGTTCTTCACCGCACTCATAATTCCCTTGAGAATTGTTGAACCCACAACGATTTTTCCTTTTTTCAGGACATCGTTTTGAATTCTGGAGATCTCTCTGTATGCCTCTGCTACTTTCGCTGCATACTCCCGGTAGTCTGAAAACCTTATTCTTGATAGCAGTGAGTACTCGATGCTGTGCCTCTTCACTCCCTCTGTAATCTTGGATGGATGACCGATCCTTATGGCTCTGTCTAGCTTTTCGAGAACATTATCAACGGCAATGTTTGTGTTGGATGTTACCCATACTCTTTCTTCTTCTGAAAGCTTTTTTGCTGCCTCCGCTATGAACGTTGTCTTTCCACTACCCGGAGGACCGATAACAAGCAGAATCTCACCATCATCGAGTGAACAGGTTGCCATAAAACACTCTTTCTGCCACCTATCTAACCAGTCCGGAGCATCAACGTCTTTAAATGTTCCCTTCCAGTATTTGAAGTTAAGAATTTCTTCAGCATTCTCAGCAGCCTCTTTTCTGAGCATTATGCTCAGCACATTCTCAGCCTCTGCAATGCTCTCTCCTTCGAATTCCTCAAACTCTTTCACGGCAAGTAAGTACTTTCTGCCATACCTTCTGGCATCGACAACGAATCCAAATGGCGTGATATCCTCTCCAACCTCAGCAACGGCACTTCCGGGTTTTATATATCCGGAAGATAGAATTACTGCAACCTCTCCCATTCTCGCAAGGACCTCTGCTTTAAATATCTCCTTTTTCAGAACCTTCTGCATTGACCGCCTTTCAATCTTATCGAGCAGATCAATTAGTTCTCTCATCATACCAGATTTTTGAGACGATTTTCGGCAATTCTGCTGGCTTTTTCCATTTCCTCAGCGCTCAGCCTTCTGGCAATCTCAGGATAATCCCACGCTTTAAAAGTCGGATAGTACTGAAACATCAGGTTGAATCTGGTATGCTGTCCCAGATTTTCTGCAACCCAGCTCACGATCGGTTCAGTGCAGCACTCAATGTGACTGGGCATAACGAGGTGTCTTATGAGCAGCTCCCCATTCTCCCTAGCTCTCAGGAAATTCCTTGTAACGATCTCCCAGTATCTGGAAACTCTTGAGTATTTCAAGGCGCATCTGCTGTTACCGTACTTGAAATCTCCCAGCCACACGTCAACGAAGTCCTCGATTATTTCTGCAAGCTCTGTGCTGTGATACATGTTTGAATTCCAGACTACTGGAATGTTTGAGCTAACATGCAGGAGAATTTCTGCTATGGTATGGGCGTGCTGGTCGGGGTTCCCACCTACAAAATTTACGTTTCTGCTACCGTGTTTGTAGCGAACATCAATAGCTAATGCCAGTTCCCTCGGATAGACTATGTAGTCGTCATCATACACTATGTCGTAATTCTGGCAAAACACACAGGCAAACGTGCATCGGTTGAAAAAGATGGTGTGGGATGGGATGAGTTCCGGTTCCTCGCCTACATGCAGAAATTCGCTGCTGTAGTAGCTGGTTACTCCGCATTTGCAGAAACCTTTTTTTTCAAACCTGTTGATACCGCATCTTCTCTCGCAGAAATTGCATTCTTCAAGCATTCTGTACAGTATATCTTTTTTCAGGTGGAGGAAAGAGTACCCGGGAGGATCTTCATTCAGGATTGAGACGTCCGAATCCAGAAGTTTTTTAAACTCCTGCTTCAGTTTTTTATGAATCTGCAGCATATCTTCGAGATTTTCAGCCCATTCGGCTTCTATTCTCTTTGCTATCTGGAATTTAGCCACGGCCTCTCCTCTGTTTATTGCCTCATATCTTTCCAAGCCCATTACCACGGTAACAAGTTTGGAATGGAAAATTTAAATATTTGGCATTGAAGTACTCTTATGGCCGAAATTCTCATGTACGGTCTGACAACGTGTCCTCACTGTAAAAGAACTCTCGAGTTTCTGAAGAGGTCTGGAGTTGATTTTGAAGTCATCTGGCTCGATAAGCTGGAGGGTGAGGAGAGGAAGAAGGTAATTGAAGAGGTACATAGAATCTCAGGCAGTTATTCCGTACCAGTGGTGGTAAAAGGGGAGAAGCACGTTCTCGGATACAATGAAGAGAAGCTTAAAGAGCTGATAGAAGGGTGATCTCTTGGACGTTGAGGACTATTTGAGAATTTTTGAGAGAGTTGCTGAAAAAAAGGGATGGCGAGTAAACCCGGACAGGGAGCTTGTTGCGGACTTTGCTAGAGGTCTGATTGAAAACAGAAAAAGATATGGGATGGCCATCTGTCCCTGCAGGCTTGTAACAGGTAAAAAAGAAATTGACAGGATGATAATCTGCCCCTGTGTTTACGCTGACGATGATGTCAGAGAATATGGCAGATGCTACTGCGGGCTTTACCTCAGCAGGGATAGGGATCCAGCAGCCTCAGTTCCGGACAGACATGCAAAATACTACCTCGAATAAATCACTCTTCTATCTTCCCGAACTGGTCTTTGAAAGCTCGACCCAGCCATCCGGCAGGCCCTCCCTTGTTCCGGGAGGGACGTCACTTTCCGGATCCCACTCGGCCTATTACCAGAATCTCACCCGCTGTAGGCAAGATCGACCCCATCCTCGGTTAGATACAGCTTCCCGTCCTTCTCAACAACAAAACCTTCAGCAATAAGATACTCCAGGTTGAATTTAAACTCAAAGTCTGAGACATCATCGTCAAGCTTCTTTCGAAGCTGTTCTGCAGTTATACCTCCGCTTCCGATCCCTTCAGCCATCTTCTTTCTTAGGGGATTGGTTGAGGCTTTAAAAAGCCTCTGATGCTGTTCAGTATCTCTTTCTCTCTCGGACAAAATCAACACCTCCTGCACCCGTAGCGGCAGTCAGACAAATTTTTTAATTAACTTTACGCTCGATTTTCGAAATTTTCAACATTGAAAAAGAATTCAAACTCGTTTATCACGACCTTCAGGTTCGCACCCCTGCTGCGTGCATAAACTTCCCAGGGCTTCTCTCCGCAGCAGTACACCTCTGGCGATCTGTAGCCTGTTTTCAAGTTGCAGAGAGAAAGAAGAATATTTTCTCCGTACTTTTCTGCGATTTTTCTTGCATACTTTTCGGCCTTGTCTAGGGTGACCTCCCCATCAAGCTTTAACTTTACCTCTTTCATGATATAACTTAGGCATTAAAACTATTAAAACCTATTGTGGTGATGGATGAAAGGTAATTGGCATGTTTGGGATATAGATCATAAACACGAGCGGAGCAAGATGGCATCTTCCGGACAGGCGTCAACGCATGCGCAACACTCTATGCAGTCCTCGGCCCTTAGTGCATGGGCGTAATCTTCAGCAATTTCGTAAACATTGAAGGGGCAGACTTCAGCACATCTTCCACACCCCGTGCACGTTTCGAGAACGACTATTGATACCATACCATGCGTGCGGCATCCAAATAAAAATCTTTATCGTAAGGTTTAATTCTCCTGGGAGGCATTTATTTTCTGCGATGCTGAACAGGAAACTCAGGGAGGCCGTCAGGTCTGTTGGGATAGAAGAACTTACAGATCTTCAGCTAGAGGCATTCAGGAAGATATCCTCCGGGAAGGACGTGCTGATAATCGCACCCACCGGGAGTGGAAAAACTGAAGCGGCACTCATTCCCGTTCTTAACAGGATTCTCGAAACTGGTTATGAAGAGGGAATACTGGCCCTGTACATCACACCTCTGAGAGCTCTGAACAGGGACATGCTGAGAAGAATCAGAAAGATTTCAGAGATTGTCGGAATTAGCGTGGATGTCAGGCATGGAGACACCCCAGACTCGGAAAGATTAAGACAGTCGAAAAACCCGCCCCATCTGCTGATTACCACTCCTGAGACCTTTCAGATCCTTTTCCTCGGAAAAAGGCTGAGGAAAGCCCTGAAAAATGTGAAGTTTGTAATAATTGATGAAATCCATGAACTGATTGACAGCGAGAGAGGTGTGCAGTTAAGCATTGCCATTGAAAGGCTCAGGGAGCTGTCCAGATTTCAGACTATTGGTCTGTCGGCTACTGTCAGCAGACCTGAGGTTGTTTCCGGGTTTGTCGGGACAGATGCTGAAATCGTGGAATGGAAAGTGGAGAAGGAGTATGATGTGAGGGTTGTAAAGCCCAGGCCTGATGACAGGACGGGAAGGGAGCTTGGTGTTGATGGGGATATAGGAGGAGAATTGAGATTCATTGCCGATGTTGTTAAAAAATATGGGCCTGCCCTAATTTTTGTAAACACACGTCAGACGGCAGAGGCACTGGGTGTGAAGCTCAAGAGGCTTTTGAAATGTGAAGTGCACCATGGCAGCCTTTCGAGGGAGGCCAGGGTTGAGGCAGAGGAGAAATTTGCAAGCGGTGAGCTCGAAGCTCTCATCTGCACATCTTCGATGGAGCTGGGGATAGATATCGGCCATGTGGAAGTTGTGGTTCAATATGGCAGTCCGAGACAGGCTGTGAGATTGGTGCAGAGAGTCGGGAGAAGCGGACACGGTCTTGGAAGATCATCCCGCGGTTACATTGTTGCAAGCAGTTTCGATGATATTCTGGAATCGATGGCCATCGTGAGAAGGGCGGAGGAGGGACTGCTTGAGGATGCGGATATTCACTTCGGAAGTCTTGACGTTCTCGCAAATCAGATATGTGCCATGGCTTTAGAGTATGGCAGGATTGCAGCGAAAGATGCCTACAGGATTGTGAGAAGAGCACATCCTTACAGAACTCTTAGTTTTGAGGAATTCGAGCTTGTCTGTGAATATCTGAGAGATATTGGAAAGATCTTCTATGATGAGGGCGAAATTGGGGCCAGAAGAAATACAAGGAGATATTTTTACGACAACATATCCATGATTCCTGATGAGAGGAGATACAGGGTTGTTGACATCACAAGTGGGAGGACAATAGGGTCTCTAGATGAAAGCTTTCTCTCCACCTTCAGCGGTGAGATATTCGCAATGAAAGGCGAGCTGTGGAGGGTTCTGAGTGTTGATGATGTTGTTAAAGTCGAGCCCGTCTCGGTTGAGGGTGAGATACCTTCCTGGGCTGGAGAGGAAATCCCTGTACCCTTTGAGGTGGCTCAGGATGTTGGAAAAATCAGGAAGTGGATTGGCGGTATTGTGAGATCCAGGGGTGAGAAAGCTGCAATTGAGACTCTAAAAGAGTACGTTGGCAAGGAAGGGGCCGAAGCCGTTGTTGAAGTGCTTGCAAAACAGATCGAAGGTGGGTTTCTGATTCCAGATGACAGCCGTATTGTGGTGGACGGATCAGGTGGAATTGTGGTGGTCAACGCATGTTTCGGACACAAGGTGAACGAGACAGTTGGAAAAATACTGGCCCTCCTCCTCACAGCCAGAAGAGGAGGCAATGTTGCGGTTGAGATAGATCCATACAGGATAAAACTATCTCCCGCGAGACCTGAAGACGTTTCAGACCTTTTGAGATCTATCGAGCCAGAAAGCGTCGAGTTTCTGGCAGAGCGCTCAGTTTTTGACACAAAGCTCATGCAGTGGAAGGTTGTGAACGCTGCCAGAAAGTTTGGACTGATAGATAGAGGGGATGAACTAAGCAGAATCAATCTCAGGAGCCTGGTGGTTAAGTTAAAAGACACTCCAGTTTACAGGGAAGCGTTGAGAGAAATTTTTGTTGAGAAGATGGATATCGAGAGGTCAAGAGAGATTTTCAGAGGTATTGGGGATGGAAGGATTGAGATATCAACTTATGAAGAGATGAGCCCGATAAGCATGGTTTCAAGGGGGAAAAATCTGGACATACTCTCGGTCAGATCTCCCGAGGCGATACTCAGGGCCTTCAGAAGGAGGCTTGAAAATGAGGTATGCAAGGTATACTGCCTGAACTGCAAGGCGAGTTACTCGGAAAAGGTCGAGAACTTCAGTAAGTTTACATGCATAAGATGCGGATCAAGAATGATAGCCGTTTTCAATTCAAGGAGGGATGTTGGTGACTTCAAAAAGGAAGAGCTTTTCAAACTGGCAAATCTGGTCATGGGATATGGAAAGAGGGCGGTTTATGCCCTTTCTACCTATGGAATAGGGGCTGAAACTGCCTCTCGGTTGCTCTCGAGGTATTACCTTTCCGAAGATGATTTCTTCAAGGCTCTTATCGAGGCGGAGAGAAACTACGTGAGAACGAGGAGGTTCTGGGATTGAGTACAACATTTATTAAACTCCCGGTTGCTTTCAGATTGGATGGCGAGAGCTGAGATAACATTTGATGGTATTGACGTTGATCTGGGTATCTGCATAGAACCGGAAATTAAAAGTTCGATTAGCAGGGCAAAGCTTTATCAATCCGGCGAGAGGCTGGTATTAGAGATCGAAGCTGATGATGTTTCGGATTTGAGAGCAGCGATAAATTCGTGGTTGAGGTTAATCAAAATGGGTGTTGAGGTAAACGAGGTGTTGAGAAATGAGTGAGCTTCCCCCGCAGGTTCAGAACCTGGTGGCCCAGCTTCAGCAGCTTCAGCAGCAGCTTCAGGCAGTAATCACACAGAGGGCACAGGTAGAGGCAATGCTCAGGGATACTGAGCAGGCGCTTGAGGAGCTGCAGAAGGTTGAAGATGACTCCCCGGTTTACAAGGCAGTGGGCAATGTGCTGGTGAAGGAGAAGAAGGATGATGTGATAAAGGAGCTGACGGAGAAAAAGGAGACCTACGAAATACGGATAAAGACCCTTCAAAGGCAGGAGGAGAAATTAAGGGAACGCTTTGCCGAAACCCAGAAGAAACTTCAGAGCATCCTCAGTCCTCAGGCAGGATAAGTTCCAGAATATCTGAGAGAAGATTTTTATCTATTTTCCTACTTATTCTTAAAAACTTTCCCTCAAAAGCTATGAATCCGCTGTCAAATCTCCAGGCAGTTCTGAACGGGTGCATTTTGCACTTTTTCCCTCCAAAATCTTCCAGCCCAACCGGCTTCAAGTCTTTTTTCAGCTTAACTGTGAACGACAGATCATCCCCGACAGCTATTGTGTCCTCGTAGATTTTTTTCAGCTCAGTCTGAAGCTCCCACGGTTTCCAGTCCTTGATATTTGCGAGATCGTAAAGTTTCAGGATAACCTCTTTCATGTCCCTGAATTGCGCAGCTATTTTAAATTCATTTTCTCCACCTAATCTGTGCGAGTTTGCAAACAGTGCCTCTCTCTGATTGGAAAGGGTGAACTGGCTGAGGGCGAATGTGAGGCCTGCTGCAATGCCTTCAGCAGAGTGGAGGAGTTTGCCAGCATGATATCATCGAGGCTTTCAGAGTACGAGTTTGAAACCTTCAACACTGGTAGCAGAGTGTGGGGAAGTTTAAGGGCCCTGCAGGAACTCCTGTCTTTAAAGGGAATTGATTACGATATCAAGGGAAAATTCAATGCAGAGCTTTCCAGGGCCATATCTTCAAAAACAGGAAAAATAAGGTCGGTGAATCCAGATGTGACCGTGATCTTTGACCTCGAAACCTTTGATTTTGAAATAGAGGTAAGACCGGTTTACATCTACGGAAGATACATTAAAAGGGTGAGGAACATTTCCCAGACAAGATGGGTCTGTGGCTACTGCAGAGGGAAAGGCTGCGAGAAATGCAACTTCACCGGAAGAAAGTACGGTACGTCAGTTGAGGAGCTGATATCAGTACCGGCTGTTGGAATGTTCCTGGCGATGGATGCAAAGCTGCATGGTGCGGGGAGGGAAGATGTTGACGCCAGAATGCTCGGAAGCGGCAGACCATTCGTGCTGGAAATTCTGGGCCCAAAAAGAAGATATGTTCCTCTTGATGAACTGGAGAGGGTTATAAACACCTATGCAGGTGGGAAGGTCAGGGTTTTTGATCTGGAATATGCTGACTCAGCGAGGGTAAGGGAAGTTAAAATGGAGAGGCACAGAAAAAGGTACAGGGCCAAGATTATCTTTGAGACAGAGGTTGAGAGGAAGGAGCTTTTAAAGGCTCTTGAACAGCTCAGAGGAGAAATAAGGCAGAGAACGCCAAAAAGAGTTCTGCACAGAAGGGCAGACAGGCTGAGAATCAGGCGAGTGTTTGAAACCGAACTGCTCTTTCATTCGGGAAAAATTGCAGTCGTGGAAATCGAGGCAGAAGCGGGTCTGTACATCAAGGAACTTGTGAGTGGGGATGATGGGAGGACGGAGCCTAGTCTGTCGTCGATTCTGGGTGTAAAGGGAAAAGTGGAAAAACTGGATGTTATCGAGGTTATGGATTAGCTTACGTCCTTTATCTCGTAATCCAGACTACCCAGTTCAAGCTCTGCGGCATAATTGAGCATGGCCTCAATGTCAGTCCATTCCCAGAACCGCCCGTCCTTTATTAAAGCATCACCGCAAATCTGTGCTGCAAGATACATGTCAATACTTGCCTTGTCAATTGAGAGAATGTCTCTGGAGGCCAATATTCCGAGGTCCGGAACAAGCGGGATGTCACTGTATGGGTGACAGTCACAGTGGGGAGTAACATCCACAAGGAAGTTGAGATATGCGAAGTTATCGTTAACATCCAGCACGCCTCTGGCACACTCCACGACTCTTTCCGAAACCTCCCTGCCGAAAACCCAGGAAGTTTTTACAGCCCCATCCTTGCAAACTTCCGAACACCCGAGGCACTTGACACATTTCTCTGTTATCACCCTGTAGTTTTCAATTGCGTTTGATGGGCAAATTGTTACACACCTGTCACATTCTGTGCACTTTTCCCGATCAATTTCTGGGTATCTGGAGAGATGTATATCAAATTTTGAAGGCTTGGCAACACATCCGACCCCGACGTTTTTCAAGCTTCCACCCACTCCTGCCTGCATGTGCAGTTTGAAGTGTGTGCAGCAGATTACGGCATCACACTCCGCAATACCTTTCGCCACCTTAACGCTGCTGAGATGTCTGCCCTTTACTGGCACCTCAACAAAGTCGAAGCCGAGAAGACCGTCCGCTATTATAATCGGAGCATTCAGGGTCTGCTGGGTGTATCCATTTTCCTCTGCAACTGTCAGTCTGCCGTATGCGGTACTCCTCAATCTGGTCAGTCCCAGACCTGTGGTTTCTGTAACAAACGGTCTTCCACCGGCCTCTCTAACCTTGTTCACCACCGTCCTTACAAAAACGCTTCTCAGAGTTCTTGTGGTTCCCCTGTCCCCGAAGTGTGTTTTTACGGCAACGATATCCCCCTTCGAGATGATGTCGAGAATTCCACTTTCGTCAATCAACCTCTCAAGTTTTCTAATAAGACTCAGCTCAGGCTGGTACCATTTGCTAGGGTCGGAAACTTCTGCTCTGGGATTTACGTAAAACACGTCGCTCATAAACTTTCAATTAACATACTTTTAATAATATCTTTTGCCAGCCCCTTTTCAAATTCGTTCTTCTCGAGTGGGATGCTGGACTTTATCACCCGAATTGTGTCCTCATGGGTTTCAATGATGTTCGGGAAGAACATGGATATGGACACCTCAACACTTTTCTCATGGGCATGTTTTACCAGGGAAAACATGCTGTGCGATTTGTCCGCTTCAACCCTAACAAGAGTTGCCCTCAGAAGCTGCAAAAGCCTCTGATAGCTGTGATATATAAGAAGACCCGAAATGGAATTCATAATCAGCACGTACCCCTCTCCGACCGTATCCAGCACTCTGTTGATTGCAAGACTCACCTCATTCAGGTTGAGAGGATTGAAAACAACCACGTCCCTCTCGGAGCTGCCCCTTTTTTTTCCCCATGTGAAGGTGTCGATAATCCAGACATCATCCCTGCCAAGCTTTTTCCTCACGAATTCTGCACTTGAGAGGGTTGTGACCCATACTACCTGTTCGAAATCTGAAGAAACTTCTTCAAGCAACTTGCACTTTCCAGTCCCTGGTGGTCCGCTTATCAGCAGATGGGTCATCCCTATTCCTCACTGCAAAGTGTTGACTTACGTGTTCAAATAGATTTTAAACTTTTGCGTTTCAAAAAATTGTAATGGGTAGTGTTGCACTCCACCGTGTCATCCTCACACCAGAAAAGGCGGTGATTCTGGATAATGCTGCGGTTATAGCTGATCTGCACCTCGGATTTGAAAATGTAATGCAGGAGAAGGGCGTGGCGATTCCCAGAATGCAGGTCAGAGAGATTATTGCGAATGTCAGGAATATTGTGGACAGGTACGGGGTAGACAGAATAGTCGTGGCTGGTGATTTAAAGCACGAATTCAGCAGAAATCTTCCATACGAATGGGAGGACGTAAGGGAGTTTGTAGAGTCGGTTGATGTTGAACTGGAGGTGGTGAGGGGAAATCACGACAACTATCTTGCTGCAATCCTCGCAGAATATGGAATAGAGCTGAAAGAGTACGTCAGAATTGGGGACTATTATGTAGTGCACGGGCACAGGGATGTGGAGTTTGATAGGATTATAATGGGGCATGAACATCCAGCGATAAAGGTCAGGGTGAGGGGAGGGGTGTATTCTTACCCCTGCTACCTGGTTGTCGACGATTTAAATATAGTTTTGCCGGCCTTTTCTCCGCTTATGGGTGGAAGTGACGTTTTACAGAACACGTTTCTATCTCCAGTGCTGAATAAAGCAGGGAAAATTGAGGTTTACGCCGTTGAGGATGAGGTTGTATATCTTGGGTCACTGGAAGACATCCAGCGTGTCGTTTGATCACTCCTCGACATCCAGACCGATCGTTTTCCGGTATCTCATGCCCGGAAAGCTGATCCTGCTGAGGGCGGAGTAAGCCCTTCCCCTTGCTGTCTCGATGCTTTCCCCTTTGCCAACCACGGTGAGAACTCTTCCTCCTGTGGTAACGTATCCGCCATCGTTTTTCGCTATTCCATTTGCATAGATCGTGGCTTCCTTCATGGCTACCTCAATGCCGCTTATTGGCTGACTCGTGTAGTGATCCGCAGGATAGCCAGGCTTCAATCCCTCTCTACCCTTCAAAGCACCGCTTACTGCACAAACCGCAACGCAATAATCACTGCTGAATTTGATGTCCGTATTTTCGAGCTCACCTTCTATTATTGCCATTGAAATTTCTGCGATGTCGCTTTCGAGTCTCGGCATTTTGGCCTCAGTTCCGGGATCGCAGTCTCTCACGTTTATTTCAAGCACTTTTGGGACCAGTTCTCCGCCTTCTTCCACGAGCATGATGACCGGATAGAGAACCCCCTTGAATTCGATTCCCTCAAGTTCCCTGAACTTCCTGACAATCGGCTCAGCTACCATGTCAAGTATTTTTTTCTCAATCTCCGGACCCACATCGGGGTGTGGGCTTACCGCACCCATTCCACCGGTATTTGGATTTATGAGCTTGCCCTCTCTGAAAAGCTGCTCTATCTGTGCCTTTGTGTAGAACTTCCTTGTCAGTCCTATGTAGAAATCTCTCAGCCCTTCCAGATCGTCTTTATCAAACGCACGTTTGTAATCCTTGGCATGTCCGAACGGCTTGACAGTTTTTCCATCACTCAGGGCTGTAAAGGCGACTTCAATACCCTTCAATCTTTCCTCAACCACCACTCTGTTTCCCGCATCACCGAACTTTTTCTGAACCATTATCTCGTCAACAGCTCTGAACGCTTCATCAACGGATTCACAGACGTAAACACCTTTACCGGCTGCCAGTCCATCGGCCTTTACTACAATACCATCCTGAAAGTTTTCTTTTATGTACTCTTTCGCTTCCTCCGGATCGTCAAAGTTGGCGTATCTTGGTATTGGAACTCCGATTTTTCTCAGGAAATCCTTAGCCCAGCATTTGCTCGATTCAAGAATCGTAGCTTCCTTTTTAGGTCCTATTGCGGGAATTCCCTCCTCTTCGAGCCTGTCAACTATTCCCAGGCTCAGAGGCTCCTCAGGCCCGATGTAGGCGAGATCAATGTCCATCATTTTAGCGAACTTTACAATAGTATCCACTGCTCTAATGGATGGAATTTTAGCTCCGTTAAACTCGGCCAACCTGCACTTTTCGAAAAATTCGCTACCCCCGTTGCCGGGCGCAACATAAATTTCTTTTACTCTATCACTTTTTGAAAAAGCGTGAGCAATTGCGTTACCTCTGCCGCCAGCATCAACAACAAGAACCTTCATGTTGGTTTTTATCCCGACCATTATATTCCATTTTCGGTTGCTTGGGCTGTGAAATAATTAATATTCGTTTTTAATTACAAATTCAGCCTGTGTAAAAATAACAAAACTTAAATACGGTTTGGTTAGGCTTTCGATTGTCTTTAAAGTGAAGAGTTTAATCAAGGTGGTTACCATGGATAAGACAGAAATTCTTGAAAAGATTAAGCAAACAGAGATTAAAGTTGAAGAAAGCATCAGGGCTGCAGAGGAGGAAAAGAAAAACAAAATTCTCGAGGCAAAGATGAAGGCGAGGGAGATAATCGAAAGTGCCGAGTCTGAGGCTGCGAAGATTAAAGAAGAAATCATCAATTCTGCAAAAAGGCAAATAGAATCAGAAAAAGAGGAAATCAGGAAAAGGGAATCCAAGGAGATCGAAGAGTTCGCCAGAAAAGGAAAAGACAACGTTATGAAGGCTGTGGAGTTTCTCTATAGTGAATTTGTAGGGATGGTGGAACATGCTTAAGCCGGAAAAGATGGTTAGGGTTTCTGTAGTGGGCCCCAGGGAGAAGCTGGGGGAGACTGCAGACCTTCTCCACAGGCTCAATCTGATACACATCGAAGAACCTGAAGAATCGGAATACTTTAGAATCGGTGAGCCGTTTGAAAATGCTTCTGCTGTTTCAAGAGCTCTTGTTCAAATGAGGAGCTTCATCTCCCATCTGAAGCTGGATCCATCAAAGATCATCCCGAAGAGGAAATACAGAGCATCGGAAATCGAAGCGCAGTTGAAGGATAAACTTGACGAGTACCAGAAGCTTATTGGAGAGAAACTTGAATACCTCAGAAGTGTCGATGAGAAAGTCGCAGTGCTTGACGAGCAGCTCAGTCATATCGAGCCTTTGAAGCAGCTTGGAATCCCTGCAAAGCTGTTAAAGGGCTACAAAACACTCAGAACGTTTGTTGGGTTCGTTAAGGAGAATCCAGCAAGCAAACTGTCCGAGATTACCAGTGACTTCGAAATCTTCACTGCGGAGTATGAAAAGGAACTCGTCGTAGCGGTTTTTGTTAAAGCAGAGTATGGTGATGAGTTTCTGAGAGTTCTGCAGGAGTCGGGATTCAGAGAACTACCAGTCCCCGATGTGGACGATTTTGATGCAAGGATCTCGGAGATCGAGCAGGAGATAGAGTCCCTGAAGGCGAGGAAAGAGCAGATAGAGAAGGAGATAGAGGAAATCAAGGTGAAAGAGGCAGAAACCCTGCTTGCTATTGAGGAGTTCCTGACTTCAGAGATGGACAAGTACGAACTGCCGTTGAGAACTCTGGTTTCAAAATACTCATTCGTTCTTGTTGGATACGTACCCGCAAAGGCCCTGAACGAGTTCAAGGCAAAAATGGATTCAAATGGGGTGGCGGTTGAGGTTCTTGATGAGGAAGGAGAGCCACCAACGAAACTCAGCAATCCTGTCGGAGTGAGAAACTTCGAATTGCTGACCACCACGTTTGGAATACCCAAGTACAAGGAAATCGATCCTACCGTTTTCATAGCAATCTTCTTCCCGATATTCTTCGGTATGATGCTCGGTGATATAGGCTATGGACTTCTTGTCACGGCCATTTCTCTCTATCTCAAAAGGGTTTTCAGGACAGAAGGATGGCAGAGGATGCTCAACATCGGTGTCTACGCTGGTGTGATGTCAATAATCTTCGGAATAATTTACGGCGAGTGTTTCGGTCCTTTCATAGTCCCAGGAGAGTACGAACCTTACCAGATCCACTTCATCGGGTTGCAGCTTGAGCATTTCTACGGGTTCCACGGGGGCCATCCGATATTCGACAGGGTTGAGGAGATGGGGGTTAAGGTTCTGCTGTTTGCCACGATCGTTCTGGGTATCGCCAAGATCCTCTTTGGATTCGCTCTCGGATTCTACAACGTTTATGTTGAGCACGGGTTAAAAGAGGCAATTCTCGAAAAGCTATCATGGATTATCGGCGTTCTGGGTTTGGCGATGATAATCTTCGGCTTTTCCTACAATGTTGGCGTTTTCTACCAGCTTGGGCTTGGACCAAACCCCGGTGACGTTCCACCGCTGCCACTTCCGGGACTTATGGAGGGATGGCAGTCCGGAGTGAACATGTTCTATGTGGCATCACTGCCGCTGCTGGTCATCTGGTTCGTCCTTTTCGTCATGGGTGAAGTGCCAAAGATGGGTGCAATGGGCGTCATTCTTGCAGTTGAGCTGCTTACGTGGTTCGGGCAGATAATGAGCTATGCCAGACTTCTGGCTATTGGACTGTCTTCAGTGTACATAGCGTTCGTCATCAACTTCATAGGAATGAAGCTGATCGATCCTGCGGGTATCAGTATACCGGTAGTGGGGGTGTTGATTCTCGTGGTGGGACACATTGGCAACCTGGTACTCGGCATTCTCGATCCAGGCTTACAGTCATTACGTTTGCACTACGTAGAGTTCTTCACGAAGTTCTTTGAAGGTGGAGGCAGGCTCTATGAGCCTTTTGGTAGGATTAAGAGGTTTATTGAGGAGTAGGTGTAATGGGAGGTGAGAATGAATGGTGGAAGATGCACTGGCTAAGGGTTTGATTGCAGTTGGAGCTGGACTGGCAGTTGGACTTGCCGGTATAGGTGCAGGACTTGGTGAAAGCGGTATAGGTGCAGCTGCCGTAGGAGCTACAGCGGAAGACAGAGGCTTCTTTGGTCTCGGTATTCTGTTTACAGTTATACCTGAGACCATAGTCATCTTCGGACTGGTCATTGCGTTCATACTGATGTTCGCGTTCTGAAGGCATGCCGGGCGAAGAGCTGGTTAGGAGATTCCTGGAAAGGAAAGTGCTGACGGAGAAAAACGTAGAGAGGTTCGTGAAATATTACTGGCTGGTCTCTACGGCGAGGATGGTTCTCGGAGTAACCATCCTCATTTTAATATTAATGGGAGGGCTGAAATTTGGGCAACTTTTTCCCTGGAGGTGAGAATGAATGGTGGAAGATGCACTGGCTAAGGGTTTGATTGCAGTTGGAGCTGGACTGGCAGTTGGACTTGCCGGTATAGGTGCAGGACTTGGTGAAAGCGGTATAGGTGCAGCTGCCGTAGGAGCTACAGCGGAAGACAGAGGCTTCTTTGGTCTCGGTATTCTGTTTACAGTTATACCTGAGACCATAGTCATCTTCGGACTGGTCATTGCGTTCATACTGATGTTCGCGTTCTGAATAGGTGAAGCAAATGCCACTGGATAGAGTATTGCAGGAAATCCAGCAGAAGGGTGAAGAGGAGGTCAGGAAGATCAGGGAGGAGGCGGAGAAAGAGGTGGAGAAAATACTGGCCCGGGCAAAAGCCGAGGCCGAAGAAATTCTGAAGAAGGCAAGAGAAGAAGCAGAAAAGGAGGCTGAAGCTTTAAGAAAGCAGGAAATTTCCAGCGTCAAACTGGAGATGAAGAGAGAATTGCTTAACGTTCAGAAGGAAATTCTTGAGGATGTATTCAACCTTCTCAGACAGAAAATCAGAGATATGGATGTTGATACAAGGAAAAAACTGCTGAAGACACTTCTCGAAAAGAATGCGTCCGCCGGGATGGTGGTGTATTCGAGAAAGGAGGATGAAGAAATCGTTAAGGAACTCATAAAGGATATGAAGCTCGATGTCAAATATGGTGGGAACATCGAGTGCATTGGAGGCATAGTGCTGGAGGACGCCACCGGTGATGTTAGGATAAACATGACCTTCGATGAACTTGTAAGCCAGATCTACGAGCAGAAAATGAGTGAAGTTTCAAAATTACTGTTCAAGTAACTGAGAGGTGATAGGCAATGATATACAGGGGCAATAGGGCTGCCTGGGCTTACATTGTTGCGAGAACGAAAGTGATGAAAAGCAGGCTGCTGAAGGCAGAAGACTTCAGAAAACTTCTGAACATGGAATTTGAAGAGATTATCAGGTATGTTGGTGAAACAGAGTACAAGAAGGAAGTGGATGAGCTTGGTTACAAGTTTTCAGGTCCAAGACTGCTCGATTACGCACTGTTTGCGAATCTTGCAAGAACATACAGAAAACTTATTGAGGTATCTTTCGGAGCATCCAAGTTCCTGATCATGAATTACCTGAAAAAATGGGATGTCTGGAATTTGATAAACATCATCAGAGGAAAAATGGCTAACGTTCAGCCCGATGTGGTCGAGGACATTCTCGTTCCTGCTGGTGAGAGGGATGTTGACTTCTGGAAAACACTGGTTGTCAAGGATGTTGAGGAAATAGTAAAAGCCTTTGAAGGAACTCCGTACTATGAAGCTCTCTCGAAAATAGGCAGTGAAGATATGAGCAAGGTTGAAGATGAGCTTTACAAGATATACTACAGAGAGCTGCTCAAGCTACAACCATCGGATTTTGCAATGAAACTCTTCCTGGATTTCGTGAAGATGGAAATAGACATACGAAATATCAAGACGATCCTCAGACTGAAGGCCGAGGATTCCACGGCGGATGAGATCATGAGCTGCATAATTCCCGGAGGTTATGAGCTATCCGAGGATGAAATAAGAAAGATAGTGACCATGCCGCTCGATGAACTCATCAAAGCTCTTGAGGGATACTGGTTCTGGGAAGACGTTCAAATTGAGGGCAAGGAAATAGCTACGGCGGAGATAGAATTCGATAAGGTGTGGATAAGAACCATCGCCAAGAGAGCGAACAACTATCCTCTCAGCGTCCTGCCTGTCCTGCAGTACATAGTACTCAAAAAGGTTGAAGTGGACAACCTCAGAATACTGGGATGGGGCAAGTGGTACGGATTGCCGAATGAGGAGATAGAGAGGCAGATGGTGATGTTATGAAGAGGCTGGCGGTGATAGGGGATCCGGATTTTACACTTGGATTCATGCTGGCAGGAATTTCCGACACTTACGAAGTTACCACTGACGAGGAAATTGCTAAAGCTGTTGATGATGTTTTAAAAAGAGATGATATTGGTGTTGTTATTATTAGGCAGGAGTATCTCCGAAGACTTCCCCCCGTTTTGAGGAGGGTGATTGACGAAACTGTCGAGCCCACCTTCGTCTCGGTGGGCGGAACAGGAGGTGTGGAGGAGATTAAGGAGAAAATAAGAAAGGCGATAGGTGTTGACCTATGGAAGTGAAAGAATCTGGATTAGTTGGAGAAATTTACAGAGTTTCTGGCCCCCTTGTAGTTGCAGAAGGGCTTAAAGCGAGAATGTATGATCTCTGCAAGGTTGGTGAAGAGGGGCTGATGGGAGAGGTTGTAGGTTTAGTGGGTAACAAGACACTCATTCAGGTTTACGAGGATACTTCGGGTATCAGACCGGGGGACAAGGTAGAGAACACCGGAATGCCACTCAGCGTTGAGCTTGGTCCGGGACTGATCAGAAACATCTATGATGGAGTTCAGAGACCGCTGCCCGTCTTGAAGGAGGTCAGTGGAGACTTTATCGGCAGGGGTATAGAAGCTCCGGGACTTGACAGAAAGGCAAAGTGGGAGTTCAGGCCACTGATAAAGAAGGGTGACAAGATATCTCCGGGGGAGATCATTGGTACAGTTCAGGAAACCGATGTTGTTGAGCAGAAGATTCTCGCACCACCGAACATTAAGGGTGGAACCGTAACAGAGGTTTACGAGGGAAGCTTTACTGTGGAGGATACGATTGTCGTCCTTGATGATGGGACAGAACTCAAGCTATATCACAAATGGCCGGTAAGAGTTCCAAGACCGTATGTTGAGAAATTACCGCCCGTTATACCGCTCATAACCGGACAGAGAATTCTTGACACCTTCTTCCCGGTAGCTAAGGGTGGAACAGCAGCTATCCCGGGGCCATTCGGAAGCGGGAAGACTGTAACGCAGCACCAGCTTGCAAAGTGGAGTGATGCTCAGATTGTGGTCTACATTGGATGTGGTGAGAGGGGCAATGAGATGACTGAAGTTCTTGAGGAGTTCCCAGAGCTCGAGGATCCGAGAACGGGCAAGCCGTTGATGGAAAGGACGGTTCTTGTTGCGAACACATCAAACATGCCCGTTGCAGCCAGAGAGGCATCGGTTTACACCGGCATTACGATTGCCGAATACTTCAGAGACATGGGCTACGACGTGGCGATTCAGGCAGACTCAACCAGCAGATGGGCAGAGGCAATGAGAGAAATATCCGGAAGACTTGAGGAAATGCCCGGTGAAGAGGGCTATCCTGCTTATCTGGCATCAAGACTTGCCGAATTCTACGAGAGAGCTGGCAGAGTTAAGACTCTTGCAGGAAACGTTGGAAGTGTTACGGTTGTTGGAGCGGTTTCGCCTCCCGGTGGAGATTTCAGTGAGCCCGTGACACAGAACACCCTTAGAATTGTCAAGGTGTTCTGGGCTCTTGATGCCAAGCTTGCAGCGAGAAGACACTTCCCGGCTATTAACTGGCTGCAGAGCTACAGCCTCTATGTAGACACTCTGAAGGACTGGTTCGCAGAGAATGTCAACGAAGGGTGGAATGAGCTGAGAAGATGGGCGATGGAGGTTCTGCAGGAAGAGGCCAACCTGCAGGAGATCGTGCAGCTCGTCGGAAGCGATGCTTTGCCCGAATCGCAGAGAGTCCTGCTTGAAGTTGCGAGGATAATCAGAGAGGTTTACCTTGTACAGTATGCGTATCACCCGGTTGATACCTACTGCAGCGTGCAGAAACAGTTCGATATGCTCAAAGCGATAAAGCAGATAAACGACTGGTTCTTCAAGGCGCTTGAGGCTGGAAAGACCATTGACGAAATTACAGGCGTGGAGGGTCTTGAGGAGTTTGCAAGGGCAAAGTTCGAGGAGGACTACAAGAGTGCAATGGAGGCTGCGCTTGAGAAGATTAGGAAGAACCTGTTGGGAGAGTGATGGGAATGAAGGAGTATAAAACCATAACTCAGGTTGCAGGTCCTCTTGTTTTTGTTGAGAAGACCGAGCCCGTGGCTTATGGAGAGCTCGTCACAATTACACTTCCCGATGGATCAACGAGGAGAGGTCAGGTCCTCGACACCTCAAAGGATATTGTGGTTGTGCAGGTTTTCGAGGGGACGAGAGGTGTTGATGTATCCAGCACCGTCAGGTTCACCGGAGATATTGTTAAGCTTAACTGCGCACAGGACATGCTCGGAAGAATCCTGAGCGGTTCGGGTGAACCTATTGATGGCGGGCCGAAAATTGTCCCGGAGGAGAGAAGACCAATTGTTGGTGCTGCCATCAATCCGTATGCCAGGCAGTATCCGAGAGAGTTCATCCAGACGGGTATCTCTGCAATTGACGGGATGAACACACTTGTCAGAGGCCAGAAATTGCCAATTTTCAGTGGTTCAGGTTTGCCCCACAACGATATCGCCCTGCAGATCGCCAGACAGGCAAAGGTCAGGGGAGAGGGTGAGGAGTTTGCCGTTATATTCGCAGCCATGGGTATTACCTACGAAGAGGCCTATCAGTTCATGAAGGAGTTTGAGAGAACCGGAGCACTGGAGAGGGCCGTGGTTTTCCTGAACCTCGCAAACGATCCGGCCATCGAGAGAATTCTAACACCCAGAATGGCGCTCACAGCAGCAGAATTTCTGGCTTACGAGTATGACCTGCACATTCTGGTTATACTGACAGACATGACCAACTACTGTGAGGCTTTGAGAGAGATCTCTGCAGCAAGAGAAGAGGTTCCGGGAAGAAGAGGTTATCCGGGTTACATGTATACCGACTTGGCAACAATCTACGAGAGGGCAGGGAGAATCAGAGGGAGGAAGGGAACAATTACCCAGATGCCCATCCTGACGATGCCGGGAGATGATATCACCCATCCGATTCCCGATCTGACTGGCTATATCACCGAGGGCCAGATAGTTCTCAGCAGAGAGCTGCATGCTAAGGGTATTTACCCGCCAATCAACGTCCTTCCATCTCTCAGCAGGCTGATGAAAGAAGGTATCGGTGAGGGCTTCACGAGAGACGACCATCCACAGTGGAACGACCAGATGTATGCAGCGTATGCAGAAGGTGTTGATCTCAGAGGTCTTGTTGCGATCGTCGGTGAGGAGGCACTGTCAGAGAGGGATAGAAAGTTCCTCGCATTTGCCGATGAATTCGAGAGAAGGTTTGTCCAGCAGGGCAGATATGAGGACAGGGATATAGAGCAGACTCTCGATCTTGGCTGGGAGCTGCTTTCAATGCTTCCCGAAAGAGAGCTTACCAAGGTCGAGAGAAAGTTCATCGAGAAGTACCATCCGAAATACAAGAAAGGCGCAGAGAAGTCCGAAGGAGAGGCGGAAGCCTCTTAAATTATTTTTAAGAGGTGACAGAGAATGGCAGAGGTTCAGCCGACTCGAATGGAACTCATCAAGCTCAGAAGAAGAATAAAAATGGCTACACGCGGTCATGCTTTGCTGAAGATGAAGAGAGATGGTCTGATCATGGAATTCAGGCAGCTTCTTGAAGAGGCCAAGAGTGTAATAAGTGGAATGATTGAAAAGTATGAAAAGGCGCAGCATAAACTCACACTGGCAATAGCTGTTGATGGTATTGTGGCTGTCCGCTCAATAGCCCTGTCGTGCTGCCAGATTCAGCCAGAGTTCAGCATGAAAAGGAAGAACATAATGGGTGTTGTGGTTCCGGTTATCAAGCGTGAACCCGTGAAAAAGAAGCCGACGGAAAGAGGATACGGCATACTCAGCACATCAACGAGAGTTGACGAGGCTGTTGAAGCTTACGAGGAGCTTGTTGATTCCGTTCTGGAAGTTGCAGAAATAGAGACTACACTGAGAAAGCTTATCGAGGAAATTGAAAGGACGAAGAGGAGAGTCAATGCTCTTGAATACAGGGTAATCCCCACAATGGAAGATCTTGCGAAGTTCATCGCATTCAAACTCGAAGAAATGGATAGAGAGAACATCATCAGGTTGAAGAAGCTGAAAACCAAGAAGGCCAAGGTTTGAATTTTAGTCTATTTTTTCATAATAGTTTTTCAGTTTGAAAAATTTTTCCAGTTTATTTCGTAAATGGAGAAAAGTTTATAAAAATTATTGTTCACGTTCTATCATGAGTGAAAAACACGGGATTCTGGATGTTGAGGGGGAGAATATTCGTGAACTGGATCCGCAGAAAATTAACAGAATATGGACAAAATTTTACGACGAAGGTGTGAGAGATAGCATTGAATATCCTGAAATTCCAGCTTACCGGCTGCTCGATAAAGCTGCCGCCACCGATCCAAACAAAGTTTGCTTTGAGTTTTTCGGTACGAGGTGGACTTACAGGCAGGTCAAAGACGCATCAGATAAAGTTGCAAGCTTCTTATTTGACATCGGTGTTGAGAAGGGGGAGAGAATAGTAGTTGCTCTTCCCAACACGCCGCACTATGCGATAATCGTCCACGGGATTTACAAGGTTGGGGGGATAGTCGTTCAGTGCAATCCAATCTACACCGAAAGAGAGCTGAGATTCATCGTCAGGAACAGTGAAGCTAATAAAATGTTCTGTTTTGAGAGCATGTATCCGAGAGTAAGGCCGTTAATTGAGGATGGACTTCTCGAGAAGGTTGTAATCTGCAGGATAGAGGATTTTCTGGGGCTTCTGACGAGTGTGCTGTTCAGGGCATTTATGAAGAAAAAGGTGGTGGGGAAGGTTGAAATAGACAGGAGAAGGGAGGTTCTGTTCTGGAGCGATGTCATGCGATATGAAAGGACTGACAGGAGAGTTGAGATCAATCCCAGGAAGGATGTGGCCATGCTCCAGTATACAGGTGGAACCACCGGCTTTCCCAAGGGCGTTATGCTCACCCACTACAATCTCGTCGTCAATGCCCATCAGGCCGCCGAGTGGGACCCGAAGTGTACGCCTGATGATGTCGCTGTTGGCTGTCTTCCTGTCTTTCATGTTTACGGGATGACGATGCTCAATTCCTCTACAATTCTCAGAATGAAGATAATACCTGTTCCCGATCCGAGAGATGTTGAGGCGATAATGAAGGCTGTACAGAAGTACAGGGTGACGACCTTTACTGGAGTTCCCACCATGTTCATAGCTATGCTGAATCATCCAAATCTCAGCAAGTACAACTTAACGAGTTTGAGGGTCTGTGTGAGCGGTGCAGCCCCTCTGCCGGTTGAAGTTAAGAAAAGGTGGGAGGAGGTTACAGGTGGGAAGCTTGTTGAGGGATACGGATTGAGCGAAGCCTCTCCAGTTACCCACTGCAACCCGCTTTACGGGATGAACAAGGCCGGAAGCATTGGAGTGCCGTATCCGGATACATACGCCGTCATCGTCGATGAGGAAGGGTGTATTCTTCCTCCTGGAGAAGAGGGAGAACTTGCCATTTACGGACCTCAGGTTATGAAGGGTTACTGGAAAATGGAAGAGGAGACGGAAAAAACCCTCATAAATGGATGGCTTCTCACCGGGGATATGGCGAAGATGGATGAGGACGGCTACTTCTACATCGTTGACAGAAAGAAGGACATGATCGTGGCAGGAGGATACAACATATACCCAAGAGAGGTTGAGGAAGTCTTATTCGAACATCCTGCAGTTGCCGAGGCCGCAGTTGTTGGCGTTCCTGACCCCTACAGAGGGGAGACGGTAAAGGCGTTCGTAGTTCTCAAGCCGGAATACCGCGGAAAGGTTACCGAAAAAGATCTGGACAGGTTTTGCAGGGAAAGGCTTGCAGCCTACAAGGTTCCGAGAATTTACGAGTTCAGAGGTGAACTGCCAAAATCACTTGTTGGAAAAGTGCTCAGAAGAGCTCTCAGGGAGGAGGAAATCGCAAAAATGAAGAAATAATTACAGTTTTTCCTTTCTCAGGTCTATAATCTGTTTCGTTTCGGGACCGGTGGAGATCAGTGTCACCGGAACCTTCACGTCATCCTCAACCTTCTCTACAAACTGCTTTGCCTTCGGCGTGAGTTTCTCCCATTCGGTAACACCATAGCAGTCTTTATCCAGCTTGTCTATGCCGGTGAGTGCAATCTGCGTTGCCCCGTTCACCATAGCGGAATAGCGTGCGAATTCTCCGTCCCAGTAACCTATTCTCCTTCTTCTACCAGTCACAGTTCCGTACTCGACAATTCCAAGCTTTTCAGCCTCCTCCTGCGGCATCTCTGTTGGAAATGGACCTGCTCCAACCCTGGTGGGAAAGCACTTGAAGACAACAATCACGTCGTCGATTCTCGTTGGCCCAACGCCCACATCCGAGGCCATGGCTGAGGCACTTGTATCTTTTGAGGTCACGAATGGATAGGTGCCGTAATACAAGCTCAGACCAAAACCCTGACTGCCCTCTATAAGAACGAATTCTCCGTTATCCAGCGCCTGATTTACTTCAAGTGGAACGTCGACGAGGTAGTCCCTGAGTTCTGGAATATCCTTGGCCTGTTTTGCCACCCTGCTCACCCTGTCCACATTTGCAGGTCCGCAGCCCGTTCCGGTGGTCCCGATTTTTTTGCTCAGATGTTCACTTCCCCTGTCTGCCTCGATGTGCTTGGGTTCTATTATCGCACATCTGTAATCGACCCTTGCTCTGTCCGCAACGTTCAGCAGCTCAACCTCCTTGAGAAAGACTTCAGGATTAACAAGAACTCCGGCACCGATAAAAAGCCTGGCGTCCCTGTAAACAAAACCAGAGGGAATCATCCTGACTCCGAACTTCTGGCCATCGATCTCCACCGTATGGCCAGCATTCGGTCCGACTCCCCCTCTTGCTATGATTGTGGGTCTGTCGCTGTACGCAACATGCGCCACGATCTTTCCCTTCCCTTCATCTCCCCAGAATCCACCAACAATTATCGTAGCTCCCATAACACTGAAGGTTATTTGTGACTGTTTATGTCATTTGCGATTTTTGATTCCATCTTGCTCAGCTTCTCAACCAGCTTATCAAGTCTCAGCTCCACATCTTTCAGTCTTTTCTCCAGGGAATGCATAACTTCATCTTGCAGCTCTTCTTTATATTTAATTTCAACAACGTCCCATCTGCTGTAATGTCCTATACAATCAAAGTAAGCTTTTGTGACCATCCGCTCTTCCATGTCCAGTTCGGCAAAGATTATCTTCTCCCTGTCGAAGACGGGTTCAACCAAGTAAAGTGATGATGGGTTAACGACAGAACTTCCACCTGCGGCTATGTCGAAGGCCCCTTCAGGCAGCACATCGGAAGGGATGAACATGTTGGCGCTAAGGACAAAGGTTTGTGTTTCAAAAGCATACTCCCTCACAGCACAGTCCACGTCACAGAGGTTTATTGTGTCCTTGGATGGGTCAAACCTTCTTTTAACGGCGGTGGTTTTCTCTGCCACCCAGTATCCCGGCCACAGAGCAGCGTGAATCTCCTCGCCTTTCAGGGCCAGCAGAGACTTGAAAGGTGTCATGTGGTTCTCATAGCAGATCAGACCACTCACCGCAAATCCACCGGAAAGGTAAACTTCGATATCACGCCCATCTCCCAGACCCCATATCGTCCTTTCGCCATGAGTTGGCATCAGCTTTCTGTGCTTTCCCAAATACAGACCATCAGAGGAAACAAAAGCTATCGTGTTGTAAAGAGAGAGGCTTCCAGTTTTTTTGTCAAGCTCACTCACTCCCAGAATTACGTTCACACCGTAACTTTTTGCAGCCTCTATTACGGGCTCGATGTCCTCCGGCAGCTTCACAGAGTTTTTCTGATATTCGACCATGTAGTCAGCCCATCTCTGCCCTGTTATCCCTCTCCAGTACGGGTAGCCGGGAATGAAAGTTTCTGGGAAAACAATTAGCTTTGCTCCATTTTTTCCGGCCTTTTCAACAGCTCTTGCAGCTCTGTTCACACAACCCTCTTTGTCCATGAACTCGGGTTCAATCTGTGCGATTGCCACTTTCATAATGATTTTTTACGATTGTTGAATAAAAGGGTTTGGACTTTTTTGCCTCACGTCAATAGTGACCGTCTTCATAACCGATTTTTCCAAGAAGCTCTCTGCCTGGGCAATTACTTCCACTCCTCAATTTCAGGAACTGGTTTCGCCATGCTCAGGCTTTCAAGATAGTTTCCCAATGCCTCCTCTTTTGTTCTTCCCTGCGAAATGCATCCCGGTAAGGCTGGACATTGAACGACAAACATTCCGTCCTCGTCCATCACCCTGAACTTTATTATCTTCATGTTTCATAATACGGATCATGTTTTAATTTAAATCAGATTTCACGATTTTCCCCACATCACTGCTGCACATTCCCTTTCTGTTTCCCGTTTGCAGCAAATTTTGACCATCTGGTATCGGTCCGATCATGACGATCTCAGCCACTTTTACTTCATTCACGTAAATCTCGATCGGTTTATCCCCCGCCACGATGTTGCCAGCTCTGAACTCGTATTCTTGGCCTTTGTATTGTCCCTGCGCTGTTCTCCGAAGAATGGTGATGATACCCCACTGAATTCCTTTACACCTTCAGCGTCTCTTATCGTCAGCTTTGGTGTTTACTCGACGTCTTCTGGTAGAGCTAAGCCACCAAGCCGTTCAGGAGCTGCAAAATGTCGTTCAGGTATCATCTTTATGAGTATAGACATGCGAGCTTAGCATCAACCCCATCTTGTCCACTTCTGCGGCCACAAAAATCTTAAGCAAAAATTACCAGACTTGGTGGGATTACGGGTACTGTAATGAAAGCGGAAAATTTACAGCAATAATGCAAATTGCTGGATTAAACCCGCAGTTGATGAATGAGACCAACGTCGGAGTCATCTCAGAGAATTCGCTCAACAATCGGCAGGAAGACTGATAATGCTTTGATCTTCCAGGGTATTCTGCACCTAAGTATTTTTCCCATATCTGAATTGCTTGCCAGGCTCAGGATTTTGCTCATCCTGTCATCGTCATCCGAAAATCTGTCCCACATCCGTTTCAGATGATACGCGTTAACCAGCGGTCCATAGAGGTACTTTTTCCACAGTTTGTCGTATTCTCTGAGGTCGATGCCGCCATCAAAGTAATCGTTTATCACCTTCGCAGCAGCATCCCCGGCAACCATGGATGTGGGGATTCCTCCACCAACGTGACTGATGATCATGCTGGCAGAATCCCCGGCGAAAAGGATGTTACTGTAAACGGCTGTTTCATATGGCAGGTCTACCGGTACAACTGCTCCAATGCTGCTTATCACCTTAGCTTTTTTGAGAAATTGGGATGAGTATGGATACTCCCTGACAAATCTGTCGAGGGCCCTCACAATCGTATCGCCCTTATCTGCATATTCCGGTCTGAAGCCGATTCCCACATTTCCGATCCCGTTTCCCTTGGGAATTATCCATCCGTACGCTCCCGGGGAGATCTTTCTTCCGATGTACATGTAAACGACGTCATCATCACACTCGATTCCGTCCATAACGTACTGCTTTGCAGGTGAGAACTCATGTTTCGGCAGGTTCAGAGATCGGGCCATTTTGGAGTTTGGGCCGTCGGATGCCACAATAACCTTTGCATCAATTTCTCCCCTGCTTGTGATCAGTTTTCCATCTTTCAGCCCCTCAACTCTCGTTTCGAGCATGAGCTCATGTCCTGAACTTTCCGCAATACTACGAATCATCTCGTCTCTGTTTACAACATGGAACTCAAAGTCTATTTCGAACGTTTTTCCGTTCGGAAGGATGAAATGCACCTCTTTCGTTCTGTTGCTCTCGTAATGTCTGGGCAAATCGAAAAGAGAGTAATCATCAAGATCCGGAAGCAGGATCTTCATTTCCTTTTTTGTGGGTATGATTTCCCCACATTCAACGGGATAGCCCAGTTTTTTCCTTTTATCTATTCCCACCACATTCAGGGACTTTTTAAGTCTTCTCAGTGCAAAAGCTCCTGCAATGCCAACGCCTGCAACGGCTACATCCATGAAGGAAATTGGCACCAAATTTTTAAAGTTTTCATCTGATGTTCTAAACATGCAGGATTATGTGGAGGCGATACTGAAATCGTTTGATCATCTGAAAAAGCTGCTTTCAGAAAGGGCAGAGTGTTACGAAAATGAGATCGTTCTTTACGATGATCCCATTAAGATCGTTATAGGAAGGAACAGGATAGACTTCTACCTTAATGATGTTTACCAGGGCTCTGCTGGAAGAGATTTTGTAAGGTTGAGTGATGAGATAAGAGAGGAGGCAGAGTTCTGGCTGCAGGGACTGGCGATGCTGAAGTTCAAGAGGTTCAGCGTGAGGAGATAGCATGTACGATTTTCCACCCTTCCGCCCACCGAGCGAGGCTGGGAGCTATCTGATCAGAGTTGTCAGGGGATGTAACTGGAATCGATGTGCATTCTGTGCGATGTACAAGGGGTTGAGGTTCGAGCTGAGAAGGAAGGAGGACGTTTTGAGGGATATAGATCGGATATCCAACTACTTTCCGCATTCGAGAACGGCTTTTCTCGGTGACTCCAATCCACTTATACATCCTGACATAGTTGAGATCGTGGAGTATCTGAAGAAGAAAAGGCCCGAGATAGATAGAATCACGGCCTACGCCAGGATAAAAACGATATCAAAAATGCCGGAGGAGAGACTGAGGGCTTTGAAGGATGCAGGATTGACGAGATTGCACATGGGGCTTGAGAGCGGTGACAGAGAAGTTCTCAAGCTTGTGAGTAAAGGGATCGAACCAGAAGATGCCATTGAGGCGGGTAAAAAGGCAACTAAGTACTTCGAAGTCACATATTACATCATGACGGGTCTGGGTGGGAGGGAAAGAAGTAGGAAGCACGCAATAAACACGGCAGAGGTAATAAACCGGGCAAAACCAACGTTTGTCAGGGTTCGCAACCTCACGGTTATAGAGGGTACACCGATTGAGAATATGATCGGAAGGGAAATAACACTGCTCGATGCGATGGGACAGCTTGAAGAACTCAGAACGCTGATTGAAAGAATAAAGGTTGAAACTTTCTTCACATGCGATCATGTTTCAAACTACCTTTTCACGAGGAGCGGAGCAATTTTCTACGGTGTTCATGGAAAGTTGCCTGATGAGCGAGAGAGCATGCTGGAGCAGATCGAGGATACGATGAAGACGGTTGAGGTTCTCGAAAAAAGCGGTGAGAGGGTTTTGACGAGCAACGATATGTATAAGCTCGGGCTGATCACATTGTAACTTTACAAAGACCGAATTTGATGTAGCAGCACTCATATTTGACGACTTTCACAGATCTCTCTATTTCTGCCCAGGTTCAGCTCGTCTGAGTAACGTTTCCCCAAACTGGAGCTACGTCCGGAGTAACGAGCGAATTCCGAGCAAAGTGTTGGGTTGAGGAGCAGTACCAGGATAGTTAAGGTGAAGTGGCCCCAAAAGACCTCATTTTAAGACTTCTACGCTCTCGTAAAAAGGATTTTTCGTGGTTGAAGTTGAGGGTGGAACACATCACACCTAACGGCTTGCCGACAGGATTCTGAAGCTCTTGGGTGGAGGTAGTTACGCAAAGTAGTAGTAATACTCCCCGGCAGCTTTCTGCTCCCTGTCCAGCCTTGACTCTGGCTTGTTCACTCTCGGTCTCTTTGTTTCCTCGTCCCTTCTGAATGTTATCCCCAGTCTGGATAGGAAAAGGTTCATTCCTTCCCTCATATTCCTCGGCTTTTTCGCTATACCGTGCCTCCCTGCCTCTCCCTCAAAGACAAGCAGCCTGTCGCTCACCATGTCGATGAGATAGATATCATGGTCAACAACAAGAACACTTCTGCCCGTGTTCAGGGCGAACCTTCTTATGACTCTCGCAGCTTCAGTCCTCTGCTCCACATCGAGGTGGGCCGAGGGTTCGTCGAGCAGATACAGATCTGCCTCCCTCAGCAGACACGCCACAATCGCAACCCTCTGCAGCTCTCCCCCGCTCAGGTCGTCGAGATACCTGTCCAGCAGATTCTCGAGCATAAGTGGCTTTATGAACTCTGTTTTGTAGTAAGAGCTGTCTACCATGGGGTTGATCCTTCTCAGAAACATTCCCACCTGCATGTCAACATCCGCCTTCACGTACTGTGGTTTGTAGCTCACCTTCACATCAAGACTGACCTTCTTCTCATCGTCCTCAATAACACCGGCCAGTACCTTGACAAAGGTGGATTTTCCTGTTGCGTTTGGTCCAACAACTCCGAGAACTTCTCCGGCATAGATTTCCCCACTCTCCACGTCAAGCCTAAAGCCATTGTAGCTTTTGCTGAACGCCGGATACTCAACAAGTATTTCCTCTCCCATTCCCTCTCTCGGCTGGAAGGCATCGAATTCTATCGGCTTATCTCTTATTCTTATGTTCTCTTCCGCCAGATATCCTCTGAGATACTGGTTTATTCCCACCCTTGCCCCCTTCGCACTGGTAACGACTCCAAAAACTCCTGGGGTTCCGTATGTTATGTGAACGAAGTCTGCGAGCATGTCAAGGATGGCAAGATCGTGCTCCACAATCATCACGGTTTTCTCCTTAGAAAGCTCTCTGATCACATTCGCCACCGCTATTCTCTGGTATATATCCAGGTATGATGTCACCTCATCAAAGAAGTAAAAGTCTGCGTCCCTCAAAATACACGCAGCGATTGCGAGTCTTTGCAGCTCTCCTCCACTGAGATCTTTAACATCTCTCTTTACGGCCTCACTCAGACCCAGCTTCTCGATCATCTCTTCCAGTATGCCCCTTTCATCAACCCTTTCAAGCAGATCCCGGGCTTTTCCGCTGTAGACCTTTGGGATAACTTCAATGTACTGGGGTTTCTGGCTGACTCGGATCTGTTTGTCCTTTATTCCTTTCATGTAGTCAAGAAGCTCCGTCCCTGCGAACCTCTCGAAAATTTCATCCCAGCTCACATCCTCCTTGCCGAGGTTGGGTTTTAGCTGTCCGGAGAGAATTTTCACAGTGGTGGTCTTTCCTGTACCATTTGGCCCCAGAATTCCAACAACATAACCCTTTCTGGGCACTGGGAGATTGTAAAGCACAAATCCGTTTTTACCGTATCTGTGCACTTCTTTTCCTTCCAGATCCTTGGGCAGGCCAACTATCCATATTGCGTTCATCGGGCATTTTTTGACACAGATTCCGCAGCCCACGCAGAGGTTCTCGGAAATCACGGCTTTTTCTTCTATCTTTACAGTCTCGTCACCTGTCCTCACTCTCGGGCAGTACTTCACACACTCATGACCGCATTTCTTCGGCTGGCAGCGATCTCTGTCAACCACGGCAATTCTCAGAGCCATTGTCTTTTCCCCCGGACTGTCTGTTATTTAAATTTTGGAAAACTGTTTTTAAGCACTTGGCTAACTGTAGACATGTTCAGGCCGCATGCACTCGCGGTGGACATTGATGGAACCCTTACAGACAGAAAAAGGGCATTGAACTGCAAGGCGGTGGAAGCGTTAAGAAGGGTGAGAATACCGGTGATTCTTGCGACGGGAAACATCTCCTGCTTTGCAAGGGCTGCAGCGAAGCTGATTGGCGTTTCTGACATCGTAATCTGCGAGAACGGTGGTGTCGTCAGATTTGAGTATGATGGGAATGATATAATTCTGGGCAGTAAGGAAAAATGCATAAGAGCCCTTGAGATTCTTGAAAGGCACTATGAGATCGAGCTGCTCGATTTTGAGTACAGAAAATCGGAGATCTGTCTTAGAAGAACCTTTGACATCGATGAGGCAAGGAAGATGATCGGAGGAATGGGCGTAAAGCTCATCGATTCAGGATTTGCATATCACATCACGGACTCTGAGGTCAGCAAGGGCAAGGCACTGGTTTATGTGGCTGAAAGGCTGGGGATTGAGCCGGAAAGCTTTGCTGTTATAGGAGACTCCGAAAATGATATGGAAATGTTCGAGGTTGCTGGATTCGGCATTGCTGTTGCAAATGCGGATGAGAGGTTAAGAGAGGTTGCAGATCTTGTTACGCCCTCGAACGATGGAGAAGGTGTTGTTGAGGCTCTGGAGTTCCTTGGGTTGATTTGAGGTGAGCAGTTTGAATTCTCCTCTACCTTCGAAGAGCATTATGGCTTCTTTGACTGCACTGTACACTGATGGTGTACAGTCTCTTTTTATTCTGAGGTTGGGACAGAACGGATCGGCATAGACAAAGTACTCTCTGTCTTCGAACTCAAACAGGGCGTCATCACTTCCCTTCTTTAAAATGACGAACGGAAAGAGCTTACAGCTCAGTGGTTTTATGGTTTGCTGCAATGAACACAGATTTCCTCTCTGAAAAGGGCACCTTCCACCTACCTTTTTGAGATAGAACTTTCCCGCCTTTTCTTCGACAAAACCCGTGGTTCTGAGCTTCAGGTACTCATATAGAGTCAGCTTCGGTTTGTAAACTCTGCAGCATACTCCGCATGCATTGCAGTGCCATGAAGCAACACGTTTCCATGGCACCAGCATATTCTTTTCTGGCAGCTCCCGGTTGATTTGGATTTTGCTCCGTAGTTATAAAAAATTAGATGGATATCAGCAGATACAGGCCGTAGAAGAATGCGACGAGAAACATCAGAGTTGTAAGTACGTTTATAGTTCCTCTGCTCCTCATTCCAGCGTTGGTATCGAGAACTATCGCCCTCAGGCCGTTGAAGGCGTGAAATGATACCACCAGCAAAAGCAGAGCGTACATTCCCTGGAAGACCGGAGAGCTGACTCTTTCAACAACGGCGGAGTACTCCAGGGCGTCGTGTGAGATCATGTGGGTAACGTAAAAGTGCACGGTGACCAGCACGACCATTATCAGACCAGTTAGCATCTGCAGAATCCAGGCTACAGGCTCCATAACACTCTTCGCCGATTCCATATTAACCACCCTCAAGAGAGTACATAATGTAGCTTGCATAAAGCCAGACAACGATAACAAGGATTGCTGAGATCACAAGCAATGCCTTCCGGTACTCATATGCGATTCCGAATTCATGCAGAATTACTCTGAATCCGTTTATTCCGTGAAACACACCGCAGAGAACCAGCAGTATATCGAAAATCAGGAACTGTTTTGATACCGTAAGAGCAACCATGCTCTGATAGGTCGCTCCGGTTTTGTCCAGCAGAGACGTCAGATAGGTCAGGTGCAGCAGGAGATATACGAGCAGGACTATTCCGGTCAAACGCTGGAAGGTGAAGGCCCAGCTAAAAATGCTCCTGTCCCCAAATCTGAACCAGTCTGTAACACCCATACTACCACCCCAGTAGGCTTTTCAGTATGCTGAATGCTGTTCTCCTCCTCAGCAACTGCACGGCCTTAGCAGGCTCAACATTTTTCGGACAGACCTCACTGCACTCCATTGCCAGATGACACCTCCAAACACCATTAGAGCTACTAACAATCTCGTATCGTTCTTTCTTTCCTTTATCTCTGCTGTCAGCGCAGAATCGATAGGCAGCGGTCATGGCTGCGGGTCCCAGATATCCGTCGAGAGTGGCTGCAGCAGGGCAGACAGAATAGCAGGCTCCACATTTTATGCAGAGTGTAAATATGTAATATTCATTCAGTTCTTTTGGTGTTTGCAGAAGCTCTCTCGGCTCATCGTATTTCACATCTTCCCTGATAAGATATGGCTTTATCGCCTTGTGCTTCGCAAAGAATCCTTCAAAATCAGTCACCAGATCCTTTATTACCGTGAAGTTATCCAGAGGTTCGACAGTAATTCTGTCACCCAGAAACAGGATCTGAGTTTCACATGCCAGTCTTGGTTTGCCGTTTATTCTCATTGCACAGCTACCGCAAATACCCATTCTGCATGACGCTCTGAAAGCTAGCGAGGAGTCAAGATTTTCCTTGATGTAGTAGAGCCCTTCCAGCACTGTCATCCCCTTCTTTGCCGGTACATTAAACGTCTGCCAGTAGGATTTTTTACCATCAAACCTCCTAACCCTAAACTCGGCCACACAACCACCTCAGTACTTCCTCTCCACCGGCTCCCATTTGGTTATCATAACTGGAATGTAGTCAAACTTGGGTCCCTCAGGTGTGTAGTAGGCCAGGGTATGCTTCAGCCAGTTCTCATCATCCCTCTTTGGGTAATCTAGTCTGTAGTGCGCCCCTCTGCTTTCCTGCCTTTTCAGAGCGCCGATGGCCACAACTTCTGCCAGGTCGAGCATGTACCCTATTTCTATAGCCATCATCAGATCCGTGTTGAAGCCTCTAGTCCTGTCGTTGATTTCTATATTCTTATAGCGTTCCTTCAGCTCCTCAATCTTTTTAACAGCCTCCTTCAGTCCCTTCTCCTCCCTGAATATCCACATGTTTTTATCCATCGTGCTGTTCAGCTCCCTCTTTATCTCGTAGGGACTCTCATCCCCGCTTTTTCCAAGAAGTTCGTCATAGATTCTGCTCTCCTCCTTGTTCATGAACTCTCTGGAGATTTTCCCCTGTTTTGCTTTCAGGGCATACTCAGCAGCCATCTCTCCGGCAACCTTTCCAAATACCAGGCACTCGGCCGTCGAGTTTGACCCGAGCCTGTTAGCTCCGTGAATGCTGACGCATGCACACTCTCCGGCAGCAAAGAATCCCTTCACTGCCGTTTCACATTTTACATTTGTGTGTATTCCACCCATTGTGTAGTGAGCGACTGGTTTAACGGGTATGGGCTCCTCAACCGGGTCAACTCCGGCGAACTTTATTGCTGCATCTCTGATGAGCGGTAGTCTCTCCTCAATTTTTTCCTCGCCGAGATGTCTCAGGTCCAGTGCAATGTAAGGTCCATACTCTCCCTCCAGACCTCTGCCCTCGATGATCTCAGTCCACATCGCTCTCGAAACGACATCTCTTGGGGCGATCTCCATCTTTTCGGGAGCATACTTTTTCATGAATCTCTCGCCGTTCTTGTTCAGCAGGTATCCGCCCTCACCCCTGCACCCCTCCGTCATCAGAATACCGGATGGTATGAGCCCGGTTGGATGGAACTGGAAGAACTCCATGTCCTTCAGTGGAATGCCATTCCGGTATGCTATTGCCAGACCATCGCCCGTGACCTGGTGGCTGTATGTGGTAAAGCCGTACAGCCTCCCTGCTCCACCCGTCGTGAAGATCACGGCCTTTGCCTCGAAAAACGTCATATTGCCTGTTTTGAGCTCAATAGCAGACACACCCTGAACCGAACCGTCCTCGATAACCAGATTTGTTACGAAATATTCAGGATAGATCACAACGCTGTCGTACATGAGCATCCTTTCGTAAAGAGTGTGAACTTCATGGAATCCCGTCCTGTCCTTGGCGTAAGTTGCTCTGTTGAAGCTGTGACCACCGAAGGGCCTCTGAGCTATCGTTCCGTCATCATTTCTGCTCCACGGGCATCCCCAGTTGTCCAGTCTTATGATTTCCTTCGGACACTCCCGGACAAAGAACTCCACAGCATCCTGGTCTGCGAGGAAATCGCTTCCCTTAACCGTATCCCAGGCGTGGAGATCGAAACTATCTCCCTCTCTCAACACCGCTGCTGTACCACCTTCGGCACATACACTGTGGCATCTTATCGGGTACGTTTTTGCAATTATTGCGATGGACAGTCTGTCGCTTTTCTCCGCTGCGGCTATGGCAGCCCTCATCCCCGCTATACCAGCACCGATGATTACAATATCATGCTGCACTCTCACGCTATCACCTGAATTACAGGTATGATTGTTACAATCCCCTTTTTTAAATTTACTACTTATCCCCGGTCTGATTTAAAAGCAAATTTGTATGCTTACTAACACAATCGGATTTTCAAAAACAAAAGTCTTTATAAACCGTCAATGAAATTTCTACCGATGGCACTGCTTGAAATCAAAGATCTCCACAAACGGTTCGGAAATCTGCACGTGCTCAAAGGTATAAACCTGGATGTTGAAAAGGGAGAGGTTGTGGTCATCATCGGTCCTTCAGGGAGTGGAAAGTCCACATTGCTGAGATGCATAAACAGGCTTGAGGAGCCAACATCAGGAAAGATAATACTTGATGGGGTTGAGATAACTGACAGCAAGGTAGATATAAACAGAATCAGGCAGAGAATCGGAATTGTTTTCCAGCAGTTCAATCTTTTTCCTCACCTCACGGCTCTGCAGAACATAACTCTCGCCCCCATCAGGATAAAGAAGATGGACAAGAAGGAGGCTGAGGAGCTGGCAATGAGGTTGCTTGAGAAGGTGGGATTGGGCGATCAGGCCGATTATTATCCTGCTCAGCTCAGCGGAGGACAGCAGCAGAGGGTTGCGATTGCAAGGGCACTGGCAATGAATCCGGAGGTTATGCTGTTTGATGAGGTTACCTCTGCACTTGATCCGGAACTTGTCAAAGAGGTTCTCGACGTCATGAAAGGTCTGGCAAGGGATGGTATGACGATGATCGTGGTCACACATGAAATGGGGTTCGCCAGAGAGGTCGGAGACAGAGTTATTTTTATGGACGAAGGTGTTATTGTGGAGGAGGGAAAGCCAGAAAAAATATTCTCGAACCCGGAGCATGAGAGAACGAAAAAATTCCTGAGCATGATTTTATAGCTCTTCTGCCCTTTTTGATGCTGAAATGAGTGCATCCATAAACGCCCTTTCGGCCAGAGGGATTTTTGTCAGCCCCTCAGCAGTAGTTCCCCCCGGAGTTGCAATTTTTTGGATCAAACTCTCAAGACCGTATTTATTGTAGAGATATGCTGTGGCCCCAAAAACATGGATCCCAGTTTTCAGAGCATTCTCATAACTTATACCTTCTTTAAGAGCTGCTACTATAAATGCGTGGACGAGTTTCGAGATTATGGCTGGCGAGCTTCCGAGAAAAGATGTCATCGCCTCAAGTTCCTTTTCAGAGCTGCACGGTATGAACTCGGCATCCAGAAATCCCAGATGTCTCCGGGTCTGTGGGGGATAACAGGCAACGAGACCTTTTTTCTCAATCGCCAGATTTGTCATGGCACGATGAGGGGATTCTATGCTTCTCATCTCACCAAGCTTGACTCCGGCAGCGAAACTGATCACTGGTTTTTCATCAGCAACTTCGGAGATTTTGCCGATATTCGCCCTGAAAACATCGGGTTTGAGGGTGATTATGAAAACGTCTGCAGAACTGGCCTCCTCAATGCTAGAAACAACCTCCACATTGTCCACCACATCGAAAAGCTCTTTCCGTCTTTTTACAACAATCACCTCTGCTTTTCTGGCAGCATTCATGGTTATTGCAGTTCCAAGATTTCCTCCACCTATAACAGCTACCTTCATATTTTTTATTTGCAGCGATGATATATAATTGTTCCCTGCTACTGCCTGAGCATTTCTCTCACACACTTGTTGAAGGAAATTTCACCTATTGATTCAAGCATCCTGCAAATCTGGAGAAGTAACTCCTTTACAATAGTTCCCCGTGGGTTTGCGTTTATGGAGTCCTGAACGATTCTGGAAAGTCCCTCTACGGTGGATATGTATTCTTCTATTGTACCCATATCCGAGCTTATGAAGGAATCGAAGCTCTTTTCAAATGCCATCTCAAGTTTAATCATAAAATCATGAATTTCCACTCTGAACTCTCTCTCATAGCTCCAGATGTATCTGGAAAGTATGAAAAGTATGTCTGCAATCTCCTCGTAAAATTTGGCGATAATTCTCGAACCGAGCAGGAATCGAAGCTCGTCCCAGTCACTGACGGCAATTTTCTTCATCCCTCTGTTAACAAGCCTGACAGCGAGTAGATAAAGTCTGTCAAAGTCTATTTCGTATCTGTGGATTTTTTTATCCACCTCTTTGTCCAGCTTCTCGAGAAGCAGATTATTCGTAATTTCATCCATAATTCCGGACAGAATCTGAAACATTCTTTTTATTATGGTTACGACATCAAAATCCGGGATGGTGAATATATGGAGTACAACCCGGTTTGAAGTGCAGTCGAGAACCTCCATCCCGATGAAGTCATGGGAGATATCGGAAATTTCAGTGATGTGTTTGCCTACCCCTTCCTGCTCAATAACGATCTTGTCCACACCTAGGGAGTATATTGAACCGAGAAATCTTTTAAGAAATCCTCTCTCAAATGTGGGTACGTTTTTGACAACAACTTTTATCTCCGAATCTCCGCTAAGCTGAGGTTGTACGACAATGAACTCGTCAAACTCCCTCAAAACAACTTCATCTCCCTGTTTTAAGTTGTGTCTGGAGATCCAGTCTTTTGGGAGGGATATCATGAAACTCGATCCGCCTACGAGTTGCAGTTTCCTAATTTTCATTGTAAAAAAATGTGTTTTGGTTGTATTTAAACAATTCTGGAGTATGAAGAATACGTATTCCACCATAAACAACAGAATTCTTCTGCAAATATGTATATTTATATAGGAAAACTTTATAAAATTGGATGAGAAATTTATACATGCCACCTCAGATATCAAGCCTTAATTCAGCTCAGGACGGTGAGATCAACATAAGAATCGCCGGTACCGGAGGTCAGGGGGTGATCAGGGCGGGTTTGATCCTTTCGGAAGCACTGGTACTTGAAGGGAGGAATGTAGTAATGATTCAAAGCTACGGCCCCGAGACAAGGGGCGGAGCGTCCAGAGCTGATATTGTTGTCAGCGATGACGAGATCAGCTATCCCGGACTGAGAAAGATCGACTATCTTGTTGTACTGCATTATTCAGCATACAGGGAGTATTTGCATGTGATAGACGAGAAAACTACCGTTTTGTACGATTCATCACTTGTTGATGCAAAGAGGGGATTCGGGTTTCCGTTTACGGAACTGTCGGTCAGAGAGTTCGAGAGTCCGATTTTCGCAAACATGATTGCTGTTGGATCATTCTGCGTCATTTTCGGCATTTCTCAGGACTGGATTATTGAAGCCATCAGAAAGAGAATGAACAGGTCTGAAGATAATATCAGGGCTTTCAGGCTTGGGCTTGAAATTGGAGGAATGAATTCTGCCCCATGTTTTACCCGGCGACCTCAGAGGATCGGACACAGTCATCAGACATACGCAGATTTGAAATGGTGATTTACTGGCTGAAATCCGGTTTTTTGAGAAATCTTATCGCTATGGGATTCAGAAATGCGAGTATTGCAAGAGCTACCAGTATCAGGTATTCAAAATAAAACAACGAAATCAGCAGAAAAGCCAGGGCCACTGCAAATGAAATTCTCTGAAGGATACTCAGGTGCCCGAAGAGATATCCTGACACAACGCCCCCTGACAGAAGGGCTGCCAGAACCGAGGCTATTACACCGAAGGATATGTTTTCCACTGCTGGCAGACTCAGAGATTTGATCGGAAGAATTAACATCTCCGGCTTTGAAATAAACGAAAAGGCAATGAACCACCCTATTAAAGCCATTCTAAATGCTTCAATTCCCGTTTTCCAGAAATCGGCTTTTGCAACAGCAGCTCCTGCATATGCTGTTATTGCAACAGGAGGTGTAAGTGGTGCGAGGATCCCGAAGTAGAATATGAAGAAATGCGCAGCTATTGGTGGAATGCCCATCTCCACGAGAGCGGGAGCTACTGATGTTGCACAGAGCACGTAAACAGCTGGAGTCGGCATGCCCATCCCCAAGAGTATCGTTATCCCAACAACGAGTATCAGCAGGATGATTATGTTTCCTCCTGAAAGCTGTACAAGAAACTGGCTGAGCGTTAATGCAAGTCCGGTGTAGGCCAGGACCCCTGCAATAACCCCTGCAAGTGCACAGGCTACTGCAACAGGTGTTACTGACTTGAAACTGCTTGCAAGACTCCTAACTACTATGGAAGTCATCTCTTCTGCTCCCTTCAGCACCACACCAATTCCCATTGTGATGAACAGGGATATGGCACCGACAACGACCAGAATACTGAATATGTCTAGCCCCGAAGAGGCCAGCATGAACCCTATCCCGAATATGAATATCGTGAATACAGCCCCGAATAACTTTCTAAGACCTGCCCTTGTGAACCACTCTATGAACAGTGCCGCCATAATCGATGCCACAGCCGCATGTTCCACCGAAAATCCTGAAGAGAGTACCGATATGAGTACGACGAGTGGAAGCAGATAATATAACTTCAAAAGTAAAGGCCTGAGAGGTGGTAGCTGATCTTTAGGCACCCCATACGCTCTCTGTTTCGAAGCTTCCTGGTCTACGAAAATGTATAGCGCAAGATAGTAAAGCAGTGCGGGTATGACGGAGGCTATAACAACATCCCAGTATCTGATACCCAGAAATAATGGCATTATGAAAGCTGCAGACCCAAGCACCGGGGGCATTAGCTGACCACCGGTAGATGCGCTTGCTTCTATTGCTCCGGCAGTTTCAGCTTTATAACCAGCCTTTTTCATCAGTGGAATCGTGAACGTGCCCGTTGTAACAACGTTGCCCGTAGCAGAACCACTCATCGTTCCCAGCAATGAACTTGCAAGCACCGCAACCTTTGCAGGGCCACCCTTTCTCGCTCCGGTCAGCGCAAATGCCATGTCTGTAAAAAATTTACCCACGCCGATTTCGGATAACAGGGCTCCGAAAAACATGAAAATGAATATCATGAAGGTGGCAACCTGAAATGGGGTGGAGAATATCCCCACGTTGTAGAGGTATATTCTTGTCACGAGAGATGAGATATCAAATTCCGCATCGTACAGTCCTATTAATATGAAAATGAGTGTCAGTACGGACAAAGCGGTACCGGTTGTTCTCCTCCCCGCCTCAAGCAGGAAAAAAATTGTTATCAGTCCAAACACGACATCCAGTGTAGTCGTAATCCCCATTCTGAGCATGAGCTCCGGGTAAACGAAGAAAATATACAGACCACCGGTAGCACCTGCAAGCCCCATCAGCCAGTCATACCATTTTGCCCCGTTTTTCCGAAGAGGATGGGTTACAAAACTGATCAGTAATATTCCGGAAAGGTACATTCCCATGTGCTGCATTGGTGTAAGGATAAGGTAGGAGGGGACTGACATTCCCCATAAATTGCTTATCAGCATGAGAATAACCAGGAAAAAACCAAGAGCAAATATGATCATGTAAAGGGCATAAGCTGCAGAAATGAGATTGATCAGCTTATCATTTAGCCTGGAAAACTCCATTTCAATCCCTCAAAAAATAAAAATTATGGTTTTAAGTTTTCAGGAACCTTCACGCCTGTTTCAACCCAGTATCTGTAGGCTCCGGGATGCAGAGGTATTGAAATGCCTGCCATTGGGTTATCCCTGTTTACGCTCTCAAGGAATGGAGCGGACTTTTTGATCTCGTCGAAGTGTTCCCAGTATGTTTTGGTGAATTTGTATACGAGGTCTTCCGGAACGTCCTGGTTCGTGATCAGGATCACCGGAGCTGCAAGAACTTTTACGTCAGAGTCCATTCCGTTGTAACTCCCCTTTTTGCCGAGATACTTAGAAAAGTACGGGTACTTTTCCGTGATTTTATTTGCCAGTTCGTCGGGAATTTCTAAAAGCCTTATTGGCGTATTCATTGACTCCTCGTATAGATTTGGATTTGGCAGAGAGGTGTGATGAATGGCTGCATCTACCGTACCTAGCTTCACCATATTCCACGATTCGGGATCTCCAACATTTACCTTTATGATGTCGTCCCAGATTCCGGCCTCCTTAAGAATGACCTCGGCAGCAACAGCGTCTCCACTTCCCGCCTCACCTATCGCAACTCTCTTTCCTTTTAAGTCGTATATAGTTTTCATATCGCTGTCAGCCTTAACTATGAAGCTTACGATTAATGGATGGGCTGGAGCCATAGCCCTTAATTTGGGATACTTTTCACCTTCAAATGTTCCTGTCCCCGTATAGGCGAAGTATGCGACCATCGATGTCGATAGGGAGATGGGAACTTTTCCGCTTCCGACACCTCTTGCGTTAGCTGCTGAACCACCGCCGGGAATGGCTGTGGCATAAATTTCAGGATTGTATTTTGATACAACACTGGCAATCGATGTAAGGGCTATGTAATACGTACCCGTGGGGGAACCAGTCGTCATTTTTATCTTGTACTCGACTTTCTCGGGTGGGGTGGTGGTTGCGGTTTCCTTCTCCGCCTGTTCTGTCTGCACGCATCCGCTAAAAGCAATAGAGGATGCGACTAGTGCAATTACAACTAGCCACGCCATTCTAAATTTATTCAAAAAATTTGGATTTATCTATTGGCAAATTGTAACTTACAAAAACTTTTTACAGGTATGGTTGTTATGTTGGAATATATTGGAAAGTCTTATAAAAATTTCAGACAATAAGCAGCATGGAAAAAAGATTTGCCAGAATCTACGTTGATCAGGCTCTGTGTAAAAAATGTGGTATATGTATTTATGTCTGTCATAAAAAAGTAATGGATCCTCACAAATTTATAAACTATACGTATGAATGCAGTTTTTGCAAACTATGTGAGCTATACTGCCCAGATTTTGCCATTGAGGTTGTTAGGGTGAATGAAAATGAAGAAGAAGGAACTGCTGCAGGGAAATGAGGCTGCCGTTAGAGGGGCTTTAAATGCTGGATGCAATTTCTTTGCGGGTTATCCGATAACACCGTCGTCGGAAATCGTTCATGGAATGGCCAGACTCCTTCCAAAATTTGGTGGTGTTTTTGTTCAGATGGAGGATGAAATTGCAAGTATCTCTGCTGCAATCGGAGCGTCCATGGTGGGTGCAATTGCCATGACGGCAACATCCGGTCCGGGTTTCAGCCTGATGCAGGAGAGTATAGGCTACGCAGCCATGACGGAATCCCCGTTGGTTATCATCAATGTAATGAGAGCAGGCCCATCAACCGGGATACCCACGGCACCATCTCAGGGAGATGTCATGCAGGCAAGATACGGGAGTCATGGAGATTATCCGATTATTGTTCTTGCTCCCGCTTCGGTTGGCGATATGTATCGCCTTACCATTGATGCATTCAAACTGGCATTCGAGTATTCATCTCCTGTTGTGGTTTTAAGTGATGAGGTAGTGGGACACATGAGGGAAAGTGTGTCGCTGCCACCACTTGGAGAAAAGGTTGAATGCAAAGGGAAGGTAAAAAACTTGTTTGAAAGAAAACACAGAACAGGGTTGGCCCATCTTGAGAATGGCCTCCCGACAACGGATCTTGGCGAATACCGCAGACTGATTGAAAGACTGTTCTCCAAATTTGATGATCTCAAACCCGGAGTGAAATTTGAGGGGCAGAAAGATGCGGAAGTGGTTCTGATCTCTTATGGTTCCTCTTACAGGCTTTCAAAGAGTGCGGCAAAGCTACTTTTAAGAAACGGAATTTCAACCGGAGTACTGAAGCTCGAGACGCTGTTTCCGTTTCCAGAAGGAGAAGTAAGAAAATTTTCGAAATCGGCGGAACTCGTTATTGTACCTGAAATGAACAGAGGTCAGTTGGTTAAGGAGGTTGAAAGGGTCTGTTGCTGCAGGGTAAAAGGTGTTTCGTACTACGGTTCTCTAATTTTGCCGGAAGAGCTTGCAAAAATCGTGGAGGTGTTGCTGTGAAGTACGCCGAATACCTCAGACAGGACGCCCTGCCCACCCTATGGTGTCCGGGATGCCTGAACGGGGTTGTTCTGGCATCGTTCATCAGAGCAATGAGAAAGTCAAAAATTGACAGAGAAAGGACGGTTGTTGTGAGTGGTATTGGATGCAGCGGACGAATGAGTCAGTACCTCGACCTCTTCACCGTTCACACAACTCACGGTAGGGCACTGGCCTTCGCTACCGGGATAAAGCTTGCAAACCCCTCTCTGAATGTTATTGTTTTTATGGGGGATGGCGATGCACTTGCAATTGGTGGAAATCACTTCATACACGCATGCAGGAGAAACATAGACCTCACCGCCATTGTAATAAACAACAGGCTCTATGGGATGACCGGTGGTCAGGCTGCTCCAACCACTCCGGAAGGAGAGATAACAAGAACCTCACCTTACGGGAACGTGGAGAGACCGTTCGATTTGGTAAAGCTGGCGATATCTGCAGGGGCAACATACGTTGCCAGATTTACAGCATATCACGTCAGATGGCTTGAAAAATCCATTGCCGATGCCATCATGCATAAAGGCTTCAGCGTTATTGAGGTTGTTACCGGATGCCCCACACATCAGAAAAAGAAGCCGGCAGACATCTTAGAATTCTTGAAGTCCAACTTTAAAAGAAGTGATGCATCGTTTGAGGAAATCCGACCATCAGACATAGGAGTTTTTAAAAAAGAGATCAGACCTGAGTTCTGTGAGAAGGTGTGGGGTCTGATTCTGTGATTTTATGTGGGTTGCCAATATTCCCGTAAGTTCGAATATAAATATTTATATAAATGAATTGAAAAAGCAGCGACAATATGACATGAACTGAATTTTATAAGCCGGGTTAATCCACATGTATTGCCGTATATCTAAATAGGTGTCCCGGATAAGTGCAGTATGCGATTTAACCTGTAAATGCTGCAAGTTTACAGAAAAACAGTGCCCCCGCCGGGAATTGAACCCGGGTCTGAGGCTCCGAAGGCCTCCAGGATGTCCCCTACCCCACGGGGGCCTTACAAAGTAGCCAGAAGGTGAATAAAAAATTTAGGTTGTTGCGGTTTTTCAGCACGCACATTGCGTTTGCATTCGCTGTGATTGTTGTTGCAAGTCCAATGAAATGTGTATACCATACTAAACTTTTAAAAATATATTACTAAGATATTAGAACACTTAAGTTGTGTGATGGCGAGATAAAGGTGAGGTGGAGTGGTGGTGAGATGAAAAGGTTGTTGTGTTTGTTGTTAACGTTGGTGATGCTCAGCGTAGTAAGCCCAGCGATGCGAACGGCAAAAACATCGGAACCAAGACGAAACTTTTGATTATCAGGTTGAGACGAAGGAGATTTACCATCACTCGGCAAATGGAAGGGACTTGAAATTTAATGAGGTAAGAGTCCACAACAATACTGCAAGCTTCAGCTTCTACATAGTAAGCTACTCCACCAAAACAGCAACCCACAACTTCAGTCTTGTAACGAGGATAATTGAAGGTGAGGAGAACTACTTTGTTGCTGCAATTAACATCGCCCCAAAAAGATGGGAACAAATCCTCGCCCTTTGCCGATGTGATCGAAATTAGGTCTAAAACTACCTTGGCTGAACATTACAGAATTCTTGCCAAGGTGCTTAGCAAAATGAAGGAAGAGACAAGCTGGAATGAAGCTAAGAATGAACTGAACGACCTGGCCAAGAGGGTTGAGTTGGATCTGGCTAATTACAACTTAAGAGGGACGGGACAGCCTTTGTTACCAACAACGATTGCTCTTACTTGTGTAACATTGTATGTGGTTCCGGCTTTGCCATATTATGCTTGTCTGGGGAATAATCGAAGGCCACCTGATTGGAGCGATAGTGCAGCGTCTCCACAAGCATAAGCTGCACGGCAATTTGTGGTGAAGTCTGCAATGAGCCCGTTAGTTGGGAGGATTTAACGTGTGCTGGTGCCTGCGATCTATTTTTCGTGACGCCAGGTGCTGTGGGCGATCCTCGCTGCAAAACGGTGCAATTCTGTTCAGCACTCATTACATAATAACTGGCCTTCACATTCTCGATTTAGCAGTTGTATTCACCATAATGCTCAGCGGGGTAATGCTTTACGCTCCACTCGCCTTCTTACTCTTCTACCCAATCGGCAAATTGTTCGATAGGGACTTTCCCTTCAGCAGACCATTTTTCCTTTCCTTTGGATTTCATTTGCCTGATTTTAACGCTGATATCATACGAGAAACTGGGCGTGTGTTGGGAACCCTTGCTTGTAAGCATCTCATGGATAATCGTCGGTTTCATCCCCCCTCTCGCAAACAAAAGCCGGAGCATAGAAATTTTGTCTCTTGCAGTATTGCTCACTCCACTCGCCCTTCTCTTGCTCAAAGTTCTGCCGGCCTTGGCAGCGGAGTGTACTTTAAATCTTCAGACAAATTCGCAATTTGCGGTAAAATTAGCAGCCTTGATTTTCACATCTCTTCTCGCAATTTTTGTTGTGCTGCGGGTGTTTGGCTATGACTTGAGCGTAAAATCGTTAAGAGAACTTTCTGAGAGGAGGAGAGCAGCAATGAAAGAGGGAAGCTACAGTATTTTGAAGGATCCCATCATCTGGATAACTTGGGTTATTTTAACTTCAACTGGGTTACTAATCGCTTTATTTATGGGGTTGATACGATGAAACTTGAGCGTGCCTTTCCTGGTACTGCAAGAGTGAGAAACTACCTTAACATCACGATCTTCGCAATCACGCTCGCAATAATAGCTTTCGGACTCAGGTTTCAGCCGAGCCTGTCGTTTATCGGATTGGTTGTCCAGCTTGCAGTATTTCCAGCAGTGGTGGCAAGATTCCGCATACTGCTTCTTTGGGCTTCTTCTGAACGCAATCCTGCTCCATTTTATCTTGAACGTGAAAGACCCTGATCTCGGCATGACCCTTATGGGACTGCTTGTCTACTCAATAATTGTAGTTCCAGACGTTGCAGTGACATCGCTGCTGATCGATGAGAAAACGAAGAACTGGGAAATATTCGCCTTTTACTTCTGGTTCCTGATTTCCGTCGGGCTGGCAATCCTTTTCCTGATGTCTGCAGGATCCGCAGATGTGTATCCAGTCACTTCCGTAACGCCGTTATCCCGGTTGATCGCTCTTACTGCATTTTATCTCGAACTTGCAGCTATACCGTCTACTCTCGTTTTGCTCTACAGACGTGTGAGGGTTTTTCTGGTTTTCATACCGATGCCGCTTCTGCTCGGTTATGCTCTGGTCCTCACAAGTAAGGTGGTTGGAATTTTGGGTGGGTGAAAGAATGGGAGAACTCAATGTTAGTTCTGGTTGTCAGAGCTATGTTCAATGCGAACTAATGCTCAATTTAACAAACATTTAGAATAATCTTAGAGAACCATAGTAAACTTTCAGAAATATAAACCATAGGTATCAAAAAACTTAAGTTACGAGATGACAAGTCAATGACGGTGGTAGCGTGGCAGGGTGGAAGAGGTTTGTAAGCCTGTTGGTGCTGGTGCTGGTGATGGTTGGAAACGCGCTGCCGGTGATGGCTGCGGAAATTGACAGCCAAGAATTCAAGCAGCAGAAGCTGAAGTTCATGTTCGTCAAACTTCTCTGGGAAAACTGGCCGCACAAGGATTCTGGATATGAGATAAAATGGGGAGGTTCGACACACAAGACAATCGCTGGAGAAGTTGGTAGAGCGATGGGTATTGGAGACCCCTATCTGACCACATTCAGAGAGTATTCTGTTAAGCCTGATGAGGAGGATTCAATGTGGTGGCCACCATGGTGCCCCGATAGGCTGTGTAAACACGTTTACGATCCCGAACTTCATTTCGGAAGTGCCCCTCAAGCGTGCAGTGAAAAAGCATGGGATGCTATCAGTAACTATCGCCAAGGAAAATTGAGAGAAGCTTATCAGGAGCTTGGTAGAGCCGCGCACTATCTTATGGATGTGGGTAATCCGTATCATTCAAATCTTGAAGGAGATCCACATACAAACAAGCTCAAACATGATTTTTATGAAAAATACGTTGAAGGGAACATCCAAAAGTTGGGGCTTGATACAATTGCATATTCTGCCCCTAAGATAACAATTACGAATCCCTATACCGCAGTTGAAGAGCTGGCAAGTTTTTCGAGGATGTATAAATACTCTCTTGACTCAGCTATAGGCGTTCGATGCAACTTCTACGACCCCACAGGAGTTTGTTTGGAATGGGAAGCGTATGCCGTTGATGAAGCTCTCATAAAAATGGTTGCAAAAACTATGATTCAGAAAACTGCCGGATACACAAAGGGTCTAATAGAATACTTTGAACGTAACAACTGAGGTGATAAATTTGAGAGAACATCTGAAAAACGCTCTTAAAATTTTTTTAGCTCTCAGCATCATTCTTTTCCTGTTTTGGGTATTCTTCATCCTGCCCCTCATCATAGAGTTCAACAACACTCCTCCAAATCTGATGCTCGTCGTAGAATCTGACTCTCTTGTTGAGAACGTTACTTTACTTTTCCCCATCTACACCTACGCTAACTGGAGTGTCGAGTTTTCTGATTGCGTAGGTGCTGAGTGCAACATTTCAGTTGTTGAAACCGAATACGGAAAGATGTGGAAGATCTGGATGAGTGATGTTGGTTGGACTGAGGAAGAGGTTAAGAGGGAGGGTGTTGGAGAAGAGGGGGCAGGAAGTGCGACGGTCTTCGTACAGCCCTACACGTCAAACCAGCCACCGATAGATCTGTTCAGCATAAACCTGAACCCCACGACAAAGTATAAAGAGGAAGTTTCGGAGAGCGGAAGATACTATGTCAGAACCGCCAACATCACGATTCCGGTGTGCGTGGAGTATGAGGGTAACCTCACGGAAATAAAGGTTAAGCTGGTGGTTCAGTCAGGACTTTACGGCATTCTCGGGATAATACCATGGTCTCCGAAGCATGATGGAAAAGTGTACTCAGGAATGAGGGAGGATGAGTTCCTCCTGGATTTCAAGGGGTGCAGAAATGTCACTGGGTTTTCGAAGATAGATATCGTGTACCAGTAGAGGTGGTAAATTGCCAAACAGGATTTTGGCTGTCGTCATTTTCTTATTACTTCTACTCGCAATAGGCTACTGGTTCTCCAGCAGCTTTTTTCTCCAGTTTCTGGAGCTTAAGGGGGAGTGGCATTACGAAATCAAAGCCGAAGGAGATGTCAGAAACCTAACACTGATGATCCCCATGGTCGAGATTAAAAATGCCAGAGCAACTCTTAACCCCAACGTGTCGATTGTTGAAACCGAATATGGGAAAATGGTGAGAACCCGAGTTTCTGAGCTTGATTCAAAAACGCTGGTTTATGAGATTTCCATGCACAAGGTGTTCGACATCTTCAATGCTACCCTCAATTGTGAAAGGGAGCTGATCTCAAAAAGCAAGGAAGAGACTTGTGATAACTGCAACTGCTACAACTGGGTGTACAAGATCAGATGTCCGATATACGCAGATTACGATGGAGACGGAAGTGTTAGGGTTGAGTTGTGGATTCACTCTGGTCAGAAATTCAAGCCAGTCTTCTTCACCTTCACGCTGCCTGACGGACCTTTTTACAAGGGCAAGCATTATTCTGGACACAGGTTTGTAAGTTTCATCGTTAACAGCACAGGGTATGCTGAGGTTGAAGGGGAGGATAAGACCTATGCGTGCTTTGTCGGGTAAAAAACATGGTTTTCAACAGCTTATTTCTGCTACATTCCATCACTCCCGATCGAAAAGAGTTGTCTGCGAAGTTGCATGCAACTTCCTCCTGAGCTATGAAGCTTGCAGTCTCGGTGTAGGAGAAGTTTGCAGGAGGGCTGGCTTGTGTTGAAGAAGAATTTAATATTCTTAATTTATGGATTTTTAATTTTTTCGTCTGTTTTCATCCCAAAAAGAATAATCGACTGGCTTTACGCAGAACAAGGTTTTGTTTCAGAGAGTATTCGACTCGGTCTTTCAGCAGCATCTTCCGTATTTTTTGTGGTTGTAGTACTTTTCATTGCTGAAAGACAGGTTGGGCTCGGAAAGAGGCACGTCATCATCGCTGGAGCGTTTCTTGCCCTGCTCATATGCATGTATCTGTACTTTTTCGAGTTTGTGACTGGAGGTGATTGAATGAGACGTTTTCTCGTACTTTTCCCACCTACACTTAATTCAACTGACATTTAGAATAATCTTAGAGAACCATAGTAAACTTTCAGAAATATAACCATAGGTATCAAAAAACTTAAGTTACGTTATGGCAAGTCAATGACGGTGGTAGCGTGGCAGGGTGGAAGAGGTTTGTAAGCCTGTTGGTGCTGGTGATGTTGGGGAGTGCTGCTTCAGCAGTTGCGTGGGGTGGACCAACTCATTACAGCATCGTAAAGAAGTTTGATGTTAAGATAAGTAAAAACAAACTCAGCAAGTTGTATGTGGAGAAACTTAGGGAAAAGACGGACTTGAAAAACAATTTGATGATTAAATGCCCGGCTTTCGACTGCTATTGATTATCGCCATTATTGCATCCATACTTTTCATTACTCAAGCTCAGGTTAACATTGTCGAGTACCATGTTGTCGTTGATCCGATAAATTGCAGTGAGGCTGTAACGGTTTACGTTCCGGTAGCGCTAAAAGAGGACGGAAGCGTTCATGAGGTTATGTACAGCGGTTAAAGGTCATTATTCACACAGAGTTCCAGTTCTTGGCGAGCTTGATGCCATCAAACCGAGTGCTGCGAAGATCAAATCCCATTATGAGCCGGCAGAAGTTTACATCTACATGTCTGGATGCGCTAAGATTAACCTCAAGTTCGAGACTTGGTCAAAGTGTTCTGGATTGGCATTGCCGATGCATACAGGCTACGTCTGGGGATTCTGGTTTGATGGTTACAGGGAGAAGGTAACTCTAAAAGAGGGGGTGGAGCAACTATACAGTTGCATGCATGGTCGTCTGAGTAGCTTAAGCCTCAAAACCCTTAACTCATAACTTATAAGCAAAGTTAAGGAGGTGCACAGCCTTGGACGTAAAGAGGATTGTAGTTACTATCATCTCTCCACTTATCCTGCACTTCTACATCCCAATTCCGGTTGCCATTGCATTGGTGAGGAGAAATTTCCTGTACGCTCTCCTACCCATCATTGCCGCGACATTCTTAGTCTCAGACAGAATCAGCTACGGCCCCTTTATCCTGTACCCGGTTTCACACTTCACAATTCCAGCACTCGCACTGTTTGCAGCCATCATTACCCTCTCTATTCTGCTCGCAAGACACGAGAGGGTTTGGAAAATCCTCATCTTCATTGTTATTGCGATTTCCATACTGCATTCTCTAACTCCAGTTTTCAAGATAAGTGGTGAATGTTCCGGATGCAGAGAGGTTGTGATTAACTTTCTGGACTCAAAAACCGTGTTCTGCTTACGTTTAAGCTCAGGAATGGTTTCTGAAACGAAATACTACCACCTGACCATCTTCCCTCTGAAGTCCGAAGGGGTGATTGTTACAGGGCTGCATCCTGTGAGATTAAAAATCGACTCCGCTTTCAGCTTTGCAGGAGGGCATGCTTCATTCTACGCTGGTGATATCAGAAGCCTGGAGCTTTGCTGTTATCCTGAAACAATCATCGGAACGATACCCGTTCCGGTGTGCAGTAGTTTAAATCTGGAGTGATTTTGATCGTTTATGCAGTTATGGATGCAAAGAGAAGATAGTTAAAAAGCTGATTGCAGATTTTTTGCACCTTGTCGTGCATTTCTGCAGTGGAAAATCACCTGTAAAGGCTGTTGCCATGCGCATCAATTGCCACAATACATGGCCCGAACCTTTCCACTTCAAAGATCCAAACGGCTTCCGGCATACCGAGATCCTCCCAGATAACGTCCTTAACCCTCCTGATTTTCTGGGCGGCAAGTGCTCCTGCACCTCCTGTAAAAGCAAGGTACACTGCCTTACCCCTCATAGCCTCAACAACGTCATCGCTCATGCCCCCCTTACCGATTATGGCCATGCAGGTAACCCTCTCAAGAATCTTCGGTGTGAAGGGGTTCATTCTCGCCGATGTTGTTGGACCTGCTGAAACAACCCTCCACTCACCATCCTTCTTGACGAGAGGTCCGCAGTGGTAGACAACAGCCCCCTCAAACGAAAATGGAAGCTCCTTACCTTCTTCCAGATATTCAAGAGCCCTTGCATGAGCTTCATCTCTTGCGGTGAATATCTCTCCGGTGATGTAAACAGAATCACCAACTCTGAGCTTCAGCAACTCGTCTTTAGATAGAGGGGTCCTGATTTCGTACTCCATAATATCACCTCAACACGACTTCAGCCCTTCTGTTTGCCCAGCACTGTATGTTAACAGCAACAGGGAGAGAGGCAGTATGGCAGTGCCCCATCTCGACAAGAACTGCAAGCGCTGTAGTTTTTCCACCGAGCCCCATCGGTCCGATATTGAGCTCGTTTATCGCCTCAAGAAGTTCGAGCTCGAATTCACTCATGTCCAGCACATTCCTCAGCAAAACCTTTTTTGCAAGCTTTGCAGCACCATCAAAGGTCCCACCAATCCCCACTCCCACAAATATTGGAGGACACGGCTTTCCACCCGCTTTCAACACGGTTTCAACGACAAAATCCTTTATTCTGGACACTTCGGTCGGCAGCATCATCTTCAGCGCTGAAACGTTCTCACTCCCGGCCCCTTTTGGCATAACAGCGATTTTGATCCGGTCCCCCTCAACAAGTTCGATGTTAATGGGTGGCGTATGCAGACCCGTGTTGTCTCCGGAGTTCTCTCTTGTTACTGGATGCACGGCGTTCGGTCTCAGGGGAATTTCTGCTGTGGCCCTCCTGACCCCCTCTCTTATCGCTTCACGTAAGTCAAAATCAAGATCAATCTCCCTGCCAATTTCCACAAAAAACACTGGAATACCCGTGTCCTGACACATTGGTACTTTGAGTTTATTTGCAGCATCGATATTCCTGAGAATTGTTTCAAGATTTTTCCTTGCAATTTCATTTTCTTCCCTTTCAAGGGCGTTTTTGATGGCTTTAACGACATCTTCAGGAAGTTCGGTGTGCGCCCTCCTCAATATCTCAACGGTCGAGCTCACAACAAGATCGAAATCCATATCCTGATTATGCCTGATCAGGTATAAGCTTTCCGGCTGTTGTGATTTTGAAAAAATAAAGAAAAATCTCTAAATCCGAGCCTCCTCGTACCCCCTTTTCAATGCAATAGCGTGTGAGTAACCCATTTTTCTGTAAACTATGCCCATTAGCTTTTTAATATCAAAGATGCCCAGTTTCGCCATTGCGCCAAGCATCGCTATTTCAGGCGTGCTTCCACACGATCTGGCTATTTTGTCCGCATTTATTGCGATCATACCGTTTTCAGGTAACTTTTTGGAGTTTATCAGAGCCTTGCAGTCATATTTTCCCCGGCCCCCTCTGCAGACTATCATAAGCTTCTTTTTTGCACCACTCAGCTTCAGCCTGAATCCACCATCTATCTCCTCAAACTCCTCAATATTACCCGTTTTCAGAGCCTCCTTCAGTAAATTTCCGATCTCTTTTTCGCCTATGAACTCTATTTCGTACGATCTTACCACCTCCATTTAGTAATGTTAAATAATGATATAATCCGGTATTTAAGCTTTTTGATCGGATATTAACTTTAGCCAACAGCGTAGCAACAAATAATAAAAAACGCAGGCTTATCAAGCAGTTTTTTTACTTTGGAATTAACCGGGAAAACTTTATAAAGTATAATTCCGTAGTTATTTTCCAATAAGCGGTGGTGTTGTAATATGTTTGAGCTGAAAAAGGGAGCTTTTGTTTTGGATGAGCTAAAAAACGTAAGTATCAGAATTGGCAGAGTTGTGGAGGAGGAAGAGGAAGAATGGGAGGAAGCAGGACCGACACCGAAGCCGGGAATTCTTGAACTGAGAAAATGGGATCATACACTGCTAGAACGCTATGAGCCATTCTACGCTCCCATGCAGGATTTCTGCAACCTATGCACAATGGGGCCGTGCGATCTCTCGATGAACAAGAAGGGGGCCTGTGGAATCGACCTCAAAACTCAGAAGGCGAGACTTGTGACCATCGCCTGCTGTGTGGGTGCTTCTGCTCATACGGCCCACGCCAGGCATCTTGTAGATCATCTGATTGAGGAGTATGGTGAGGATCTGCCAATCGATCTGGGACCGGATGTGAATGTGGAAGCTCCGGTGATGAGGACGGTGGTTGGAATAAAGCCGAAAACTCTGGGTGATTTGAGAGAGGCCCTTAGCTGGGCGGAAAAGGAGATTGTTAAAGTTCTTCATTCAGTCCATATTGGAAATGAGGAGAGTTACATTGACTACGAAAGCAAGGCCCTGCATGTGAGCATGGCTGACCATGTTGGCATGGAGGTTGCCGACATTGCCCAGATCGTTGCCTATAATTTCCCCAAAGCAGAACCCAATACACCTCTCGTTGATACGGGATTTGGCATAGTCGACAGATCCAAGCCGACGATTGTGGTTGTGGGACACAACGTCATGTATGCCAGACCAATTTCCGATTATCTGGAAGAGCAGGGAAGGATAGACGACTTTGAAGTTGCAGGGCTGTGCTGCACGGCACATGATATGACGAGATACAACCAGAAGGCAAAGATATTCGGGCCGATATACTACCAGCTCAGGGTTATAAGGGCCGGTCTGGCGGATATTGTTGTCAGCGACGAGCAGTGCATAAGGGCAGATCTGCTGGATGCGTGCAAGAAGGCCGGAGTCCCGCTCATAGCAACGAGCGATGCTGCAGCAAGGGGATTGCCCGATGTCAGCGACTGGCCGGTGGAGAAGATTGTGGATGCTTTAGTAAGCGGAAAGCTGCCCGGAGTTTTCCTGCCAGTTCCGGAGAAGGTTGGTCAGGTTGCACCACTTGTTGCCGAGGCCGTTTTCAGGAAGCATGGGGGGGAGAGAAAGTACCGGTTCTTTGAGGACGACAGTGCCTTCAGAGAGGAAATCGAAAAGTGCACCCAGTGCATGAACTGTGTTTTCACATGTCCACACAGTCTGAGAGTTGATCAAGGAATGGCTCATGCCCAGAAAACCGGAGACGTCAGCAAACTGGCAAAGCTTGAGGAGATCTGTATAGCGTGCGGCAAATGTGAACAGGTCTGTCCCAAGAACATCAAGATAATCAACGTCATAATGAGGGCCAACTATGACAATCTTTACAACAAGACTGGCAAGACGAGGGTCGGGAGAGGGCCGATACAGGACACCGAGATCAGGAAGGTGGGACAGCCAATAGTTTTCGGGCAAATTCCCGGGGTTATTGCCGCTGTTGGTTGCATAAACTATCCCGACGAGATGAAGTCAATCGTGGAAATTCTTGAGGAGTTTCTCAAGCGCCGGTACATCGTTGTAACCTCCGGCTGTCATGCGATGGATATAGGCATGATAAAGGATGAAGAGGGCAGGACTCTGTATGAGAAGTATCCCGGAAACTTCGATGCTGGTGGCCTTGTTAATGTGGGAAGCTGCGTAAGCAACGCCCATATAAGCGGAGCAACCATCAAAATCGCCAACATTTTTGCTATGCGTCCTCTGAGGGGCAACTATGCGGAGATCGCAGACTATGTCCTGAACAGAGTTGGGGCAGTAGGCTTTTCATGGGGCCCGTACAGCCACAAGGCTGCCTCAATTGCCACCGGCTTCAACCGCCTTGGAGTGCCGGTCGTTGTTGGGCCGCATGGCACGAAATACAGAAGGGCTTACATCGGTAAGCCGTGGAAAAAGGACCGGTGGTGGGTTTACGACATAAAAACGAGACAGAAAGTCTTTATCGAACCTGCGCCAGATTCACTGCTTGTGGCTGTTGAAACAAAGGAGGAGGCCATAGTTCAGCTTGCGAGGCTTTGTATAAGACCCAATGATACCTCTGCCGGCAGACAGATTAAGCTGACCCACTACATCGAGCTTCACCAGAAGTACTACGGCGATCTCCCAGATGACTGGCACCTCTATGTGAGGAGCGAAGCGGATCTACCGCTTAAGCAGAGGGAGGAGTTGCTGAAGATTCTTGAAGAACAGTATGGCTGGAAGATTGACTGGGAGAAGAAAAAGATTGTCGAGGGTCCGATCAGACACTACGATGCTGGCTTTAACCCGACGATTGTGGAGGAGGTTTACGAGAAATACACAAGGGGGTGATATGGATGGCGGTAACCAAGGAAGAAAAGTATCCCTCTCCCAAGAGATTTGACATAGCGGATATTCAGGTGAGCAGGGAGTCCACAGCAGTAAAGCCGAAAATAGTTGCAAACATGATAAAAAGGGCCAAAAGACCGCTGCTCATTACCGGCGGGCAGTTGCTGAAGGATGAAAAGCTCGTGGATTTTGCAGTGAAATTTGCTGAGAAAGGAATTCCCATAGCTGCAACCGCTGGATCAAGCAGACCGCTGATAGAGAGGGGTGTCAGGCCGATCTCGAAGACATACACGCTACACCAGATAACGCAGTTCCTGCAGGATGAGGAGTTTCAGGGCTTTGACGGGCAGGGTAACTATGACACCGTCATTTTTCTCGGATTCCTGCCCTACTATCTCTCAAGGATGCTGTCCTCGCTGAAGCACTTCACAAAAATTACCACTATAGCCATCGATGAATTCTATCAGCCTCACGCCAAGTTCAGCTTCACGAATCTTACAAAGGACAGGGAGCTTTACCACTCGATGCTCGAAGAAGTCCTGCAAAACCTTTAACATCTTTTTTAATGGTGGTGATATGGACAGGAAGGCCAGAGCTATGCTCATGCTGGGTGTTCTGAACGACGCATTCGGAGACACCAGAAATATGGTTTACTACCTTCAGGATTTCGTCATGTCTCATGTTGACTGGGATGAGATCAGAGAGTTTGGTGTTGATGAAGTTCTGGACTCTGCAAGAGACCTCGAAAAACTCATTCTGGAAAAGATGGAACGTTTGAAAGAGGTCATTGAATCTGACTAAAAGGCCTCAGAAACCTGCCCAGCATTGCTGCAGGCGTCAACATCCTTTCAGCGTATGTCAGGCTCACATCAATGAGAACAGCTATATAATGATTGCCGGAATTGCACCCAACAGGATTTTTGCTGTGTTGAAACTGACAAGCCCCTGGTAGATGAACCCTCCCGGTTCACCAGAGACCCTATTATTGCTGTGGGAATCGCAATTGAATTGGCAAGAATGGCTGCGAATTTCAGAGCGGCAAACATTGCTGGGAAGGCATTTGGAAATCTGACGTGTCGGATTATTTCCAGCGTCAACCCTATACCCATGGATGCTTCAATGAGCTCCCTGTCCACTTCGGAAAGTCCAACGTAGTGTTCTTTACTATTCACAGCAGAGTTCTGGGGAATATCGCAAAAACCGTTGACTCAGCTTTTTCAGCCCACTCTTTTCAGCAAAGTTCTTCTTCACAGCTATAGTATAGTCATCCCTGAATCCAAGCTTTGCCAGCGTAGATTCAGGCAATCTTTTTCTAACAATGCTGTATAGGGATAAAGACGGAAGCTGGCATGGTGAAAAAGGAATCGGAAGCGTTTTCAGAGTCTCAGCCGATCTGGATATGTTCAGAGAGTTCAGGGAGAAGGATGATACCTATGCCAAAAGGTGGAGGAAATGAGGTATCAGAGCATAACAATGCTTTAAAATCATAATCAGTCTATGCAGTATGGTGAGGTGTGCGGAATGCAAGGGTAATTTGCTGTGCGGAAGGAGTAAATGTCCGCTGGTTGAAAAGTACAGATTTTTGAAGAACATCAGGATCGACAGAAGAATTCTTGATCCTTCACCACCCTCCATTTTTGTCGGCAGAGTGGGGTATCCAAGGGTTTACGTTGGCCCGCTGATCGCCATAGATTCCGATCCCGTTTACGCAGATGCTCCGTGGCTGTGGAATGATATGGAAGAGGTTATAAGAATCAGAACATCTCTGCTCAGGGCATCAACACGAATGAGGGTTGAAGACGTCAGATCAGAGAGCAGACAGGTTGTTGAGCTTCAGGAAATGACGGCTGCGATCAGGCCGGTGGATGTGGAAGCTGAGATAAAGAAGCTGAGCAGAAAGGCTGAATTTGACGATGTCATTCAGCCTGTGGGATATTCTGCAGTCGTTGAAAGGCTGAGAATTGCTGAGAATCCGAAAATTCCTGACAGGGTTGAGAAGGTTTACTACGACGAGCTCAGGGCTCATGAAGGTTTGTTTGACCTGTATAATCACGGTTTTTCAACATACTACCTCCAGAAGATTTTCTCAGCAGGCATGCTGGGGAACAGACAGAACAGAAAGCTCGTCCCTACAAGATGGAGCATAACAGCCGTGCACAGCATACTGGGTGAGCAGATAAAGAGGGAAATCGCCGACCTTGATGCGATCAGCGATACTAGGCTGTTCAGTTTCGAACACTTCGGGAACCATTTTGAGGTGATACTGTATCCTGGCAGATATTTTTTCCAGCTTGTGGAGATCTGGCAGAGAAAGTCATTCTGGAGTCCGAAAGAGGACTGGGTTGGGGTGGACAGTGAGGATATAAGGGTGAAGAAGGACTACTCCCCTCTGGGTGGTGGCTATTACGCAGCAAGATTGCCCGTGCTTGAGTATCTCAGAAGAAAAAGAAGGCAGGCCTCGGTTCTGATAATCAGAGAAATAAAACCGTCCTACTATGCTCCACTCGGCGTCTGGGTGGTTGAAGAAGGGGTTAGAAAGGCTCTCAATTCAAATCCAGAGGTTTTTGACTCATTCAGCGAGGCGTTCGAAAGGGCCGCATCAAGAATTGAGTGTGACAGAAGAAAATGGAGTCACCACGTTTTCAGACAGACATCACTGTCCTCATTTTTCTGACAATTGCGTAGAGGACAACAAGTGCAGCGAACTCGGCCGATACAACGAAAGCCGTGAGAAGATTGAAAGACATCTCGTAAAGTGCGCCTATAATCACACCTCCAGCAAGCCATGCAAAGCCGTATGCGGTGTTGAAAATTCCGTACGCTGTGCTCCTCTTTTCAAGTTTGACGAGGTCGGCTACCGATGCACGCATTACAGTCTCCTGCATCCCCATTACCGCTCCCCAAACGACAACACCGAACAGTGCAAGATCCGTGAAGGAAAGGAGGGTGAGTGGGATGAGAAGGGGGATTGCGATTAGAACACCAAAACCGATTCTGTCATAAGCTCTTCCTGCTATAAGAGCGGATACTGCATCAATACCCATCGCAACAGCGTATAAGAGCGGAATAACGGAATCGGAAAATACGGAGTTAACCTTGAAGTGGTAGGCTATTATCGGAAAGCTGGCAAAGCCCATGACACTTGAAAACACAAAAAGCGTGTAGAGCCAGAAAACGTCCTTTTCCTCAACCTCAGCTCGCTTTTCCTCAAATTTCCTGGGAGAGGGATACTGGAATCTGGCGAAGGTCAGCACTGCAATCGTTGCCAGGGCTGGTATTGCCAGGACAGCAAAACCTTCCTGATAGTTGTATTTCAAAAGTGCTGCAGAAAGTATTAGCGGTCCGATGACAGCACCAATCTGGTCCATGGCTTCGTGAATTGCAAATCCCCACCCCCTGCCGATCTCTCTGGTGGCGAAGGACAGCATTGCATCTCTCGGGGGAGACCTTATTGCCTTTCCCAATCTCTCGAGAATGATCAAAACGGCTGCAATCTCCCATCTATTTGCCAGAACGAGAAGTGGAATGCACAGGATCATTGCGTAACCCAGAAAGGTCATCGGCCAGTACCGCTTCGTTCTGTCTGCAACATATCCCGACAGCAATCTGAAGGCGTAACCTGCAAACTCACCGAATCCTGAAATAAACCCGACAAGAACTGCACTGACGCCAAATGTTGCGAGAAATGGACCGACTACACTTCTTCCCCCTTCGTAAGTTATATCTCCCAAAAGGCTCACTATACCCATCAGAAGTATGAACCTGGTTGCCCTATTCATTTTCTCCCACCATCTCCCTGAAAAGCTCTTCCACCCTGTCCTTTGCCTCCTCCAGAATCTTGACTCCCTTTTCTGTAGCTCGATAAACTCTCCTGATTTTGCCGTCAACAACAACTTTTCTGGATTCCAGCAAACCCTCTCTCTCCATCTCGTGGAGTATAGGGTAGAGTGTTCCGGGGCTGAGGGAATAACCGTGCCTGGCCAGTTCTTCAATCATCCATTTACCGTAAATTTCCCCTCTGGATGCATGGTAGAGTACGTGGAGTCTCACGAATCCCAGGAACAGTTTTCGAATCATATCGACTTTCGATATCGACTTTCGATTTAAAAAGGTTGCCAACGTCAATCTTTTTATAGTTTCTTGAGACCTCCTAACATGCTTGAACTGAATGGTGTGCCGGTTGATGACACCTATTGTGAGGCTTTTGATGGGATATACTCAAGAATAATTGTGACAGCAAAGCACAAGTGGCTGCTGAAGAGAGCAGCTTACTCTGCCACTGCCCTGCCTTCGACGGTTTTTGGAGAGGCGGAAGGTGGAGTAGAGCGCTGGCTATCACCTCAAGAAACTCCCGACGGAAGGCTTGGAGCAATCTGCCAGATATGGGTCCAGAAATCGAAAAAGTTTCTGGATGTGCTTATGAGGGAGATGGGTAAAAGGATAAGGCAGGGAATTCTCGTTGTACCGACAACGAGGGTTTTCAACGCAACCGACAGCGAAAATTTCTTTGATGCTGAAATCAACGTGGGAAGATGTGGGGATGGTTATGAGTGGGAGGAGGAAATGTGGAGCAGAAAGGTCATCAGGCTTCCGATCATGTTTGGTGAATTCATAATCGAGAGGTACATTGGCTACGCCGAGGGTATTGCAGGAGGAAATATCTGGTACTTCTGCGAGAGTGAGGAGGCGGCACTGGAGGCTGGAGAAGCTGCTGTTGAGGCTCTCAAGGAGGTTGATGGTGTGATAACTTCATTTGACATCTGTTCGGCTGGCAGTAAACCGGAAACCAAGTATCCTGAAATCGGTCCAACGACAAATCATTACTTCTGTCCAACCCTGAAAAATAAGATACCGGACTCAAGGGTTCCTGAAGGTGTAAAATCCATACCCGAGATTGTCATTAACGGGATAAACAGGGAGGCAGTTGAGAAGGCCATGTATGTATGCATGGATGTCGTGAGCAGGATTGATGGAGTCGTGAGGATCTCTGCCGGCAACTATGAAGGAAAGCTGGGACAGCACAGGATATATCTGAAAGATGTAATTGAGAAATTCTCCTGAATTCTTTATCTTTTTATTTCGCCCGTCCAGAATACTTGCTGGAAAAATAAGAATTCAAACAAATTTGGACAGAAAGCTGATTAATGTCACTTTAATATGATTAACAATACCAACTCCCTCCAGTTTTATTTTACCATCGTCTATGGCCTTCTTTAATGCTTTCGGGTCTTTGGAATCCAGTAACTGTCTCACGACTTTCTCCGTAGTATATGCGTTCATCGTCGGATTTTCAATTCCGCCTTTCATGAATTTCCTCAACTCACCATTCTCAATGACGACTCCAATTGTTAGCTTAGAACCGTCATTCTCTGTAATTATCCAGTTCATCCTTGCATCTTTTAAAATGCTGCCAACTTTGTAATTGTTAACGATTTCGCCAAGCTCAAAGAAAAGCTCGTCTTTATCGCCAGTTGCAAGCATGAGTATTTTGAACGCATCGTATGCTGTTATTCTACCGTCATAGTTCATGTCTGCGACCATGTCAGGCTTGAGCTTTCCAACGGACATCTTTAACGCAATTAAAGCGTCAACGCTCGTTATGTTTCCATCGTTGTTGCAGTCTCCTTTCATTGTTGTTGCTGAAACTGCTGTGGTTAAAAATCCAAATGTGAGCAGAATCAAAAAAAGATGTTTCATGCTTTTTCACTTTCTTCCTTCCTTATCTTTTACCCTTGCTTCTCAAAGCCAGCGTGACCAGTGCGGCGATAGCTATTCCGATTTCAAAGTCCGGGCTTTTCTTTTCCTCCTTTCCAGCAACAGTAATCTTTCCATCCTGCCTGTCAACCTTTATATCAACGTGTGTGTTGACATCGTATGCCTTTACGCTCTGGATTGTTAACGGCGACTCCCCTTCCTTAAGAGCTTTGAATTCTATCAAAGCTACAGCTCCATCCCCGTTTATACCCCTGGAATCTGCGAGGCTTATGGCAACCACACCTTCCTTGCTGTTGGATGAGATCAAACCCCTGTTCAACTCTCCCTTACCAACCGATTTTACTTCAACTACTGAAGGATCGTAAGATATAACTATGTCCATGCTACCCACATTTTTCGCCCCCTCAACCTCAACTGCTACCTCTATTGTCGATCCAACACCCCCAGTTGTCTCAGGAAGTTTCACTGTTAGGGCTGATGCCGTGCCTACTGTCAGGAGTATTAAAATGATTGCAAACAGTCTTGCAAACATCGTATCACCTCATTTACCGATTCCAAGTTCAATAAACTTCTTCGTTTGCTCAAACATGTTCTTTGTTGCAATTTTCAGAATATCGGTAGCATCCTTCGCCAGAACCTTGCCATCCCCGTCCATGTCAGCCACAGGCTTGGCTTCTATTTTGCCGATGGACATCTGCAAGGCAAGCAGGGCGTCGAGGCTGTTTATCACACCATCTCCGTTTACATCTCCCTTATTTGCCTCCTCCTCGCTTGTAATCTCGAATGTTCCGTTTATGATTAACGGCTTTATCTGCGACCCATCAACGTCGTAAATGTCTGCTTCCTCAACCGAAATGGAATATACATCAGATATCTCTTTCAGACGGAGCAGATTTTCGCCAGCAATTCTCTTTCTTCCAGACTCTTTTCCACCAGACTCCTTTTCCTTTGCTTCCATAACCCTGAATTTCATGTAGAACAGAGAACCATCCCCGCTTATTCCATTGGTGTCAGAGACTCCGATTTTTATCTTCCCATCCTCAACATTGTAGTCAAAAAGCGAGTTCTCGGTCAGCGACCCCTGAATCACATCAACAACTTCGAGCACATCCTTTGGATAGGCTATAATGAGGTTCATGCTACCGATTTTGTTTGCCTTCTCAATTTCAACAGGAATTTGCACTTCATCCCCGTACGAAGCCTGTGCAGACCCAACAGTAATTGCGGTCATGGCGGGAAAAGCGGGAACAAAGTTCAGGTTGAAAGAGCCAACCACAACCTGATTCTTCTTCATCACAGCATACAGCTCTAAATCGCGGTCAGTATCTTCGCCTCTGAACACCAGAATGCTTCCATCGTAGTTCACGAGGGGAACGGATATCCTTTTGAGACCTGTGGATATTATTTTCTCCTCTCCACTCCCATCGGAGTTTACTGCAAAGATTTCCCAGCCATTGGTGTAAGAGTACTTTATGTAATAAACCCTGCTTCCATCCCCGCTTATTACCGGGTAAGCGTCTTCTTCATTGACGAGCTGCATCAAGTTGCCATTCTGGTAGATGAAGATGCCGTTTCTCCCACCCAAGCTTTCAGACTTCATCGGAAACACAACTTTCCCATCATCGCTTGCAGATGGAGGATAGAGAATGTGCTCATCTTCTGAGGCGGTGTAAATTTCAGCAGGCTGTGATGGTGCGAGATTCGATAGGTAGACATGCTTCACGCAGTCATAGCAGGTGGAATCCACGAAGCTGTGTTTGTATCCGCCCGAAGACCTCGTTGGCAGATAGTTGGAGTAAAGCGTCGGATCCAGAAATACAGATGATGCTTTATGCTGTGCTCCCGTTGCTGTGTAAATGTACTTGATTTCGAAAAAGTCGAGGTCGTAAACTGTGAGAACGCTACCATCATGGTTCAGCAAAGGAACGACCCAACCCAGAGCCTCGACTAAAGGTGCTGTTTGCTGCCATCCGTTTTCCTCGCTTACAACATACACCTCCCTCAAATCAGAGTTATACTCGACAAACGCAATTTTCGATCCATCTCCTGAAATTGTAGGCCAAGAATCTTCGTAAACATTGTTCGTTATCCTCTCGATCTTTCTTGTCACCAGATCCATCAGGAAAACTTCTCTGTCCCATCTCGTAACTGTGTTTCCATCCGTATCCGAGATAAAAACGATTTTCTTGCCGTCAGCGGTCATACTGCCTCCATATATCAATTCATCAACGCTGTTGTCTGTAAGCTTAACAAGCTCCCATTCTTCTGCGCTAACTGGCATCAAAAATGCCAGAAAGGCGAGCAGTGGGTAAACCCAGATTTTTTTCACATTATCAACCCCAACATCTCGTTCTGAAAAATTGTTTTTTATATTTTATTTACTTTTCGTTCAGGTATCAATACGAAAGTTTCCGTTAAACTCTGGAGTGGGACATATCGGCTGCGAACCGAATCCCGGTAATTTGATATTCAGACATTCTGTGTAAAGCAGAAATATTAGAAGGAAAATATTTTAAATAATTTCCTCACCAGTGCGTATCTTTATTGATTTCTCCACCGGAACAACGAAAATCCTTCCGTCTCCGAATTTCCCTGTTCTGGCGGATGTTGCTATTGTTTCTATCACCTCATCAACGTCCTTGTCTGAAACGACGACTTCTATCTTTGTCTTCTGGAGCAAATCAACCTCGACTTCCCTTCCCCTGAACTGAAGCTTGATTCCCTTCTGCTCACCTCTTCCCTTCACTTCTGTAACCGTCATTCCGACAAATCCCTTTTCTTCCAGTGCCTTTTTTACACACTCCAGCTTTTCGGGCCTTATAACGGCAATCACCATCTTCATTCAGATCACCTCACGTATATGCTACCTCCTCATGCTGGGAGATGTCCAGTCCAACGTACTCTTCCTGTGGATCCACTCTTAATCCGACAGTCGCATCCACGATTTTTGCAATTATTAGCGAGACTGCGAATGCATAGACCAGAGTTGAAATCGCTGCAATTAGCTGTGAGGTTATAAGCTGCGAGCCGCCAAACACCAGACCTGCATAGCCATTTATTTTCGGATTGGCCAGCAGTCCAACAGCAATGCTGCCCCAGAGTCCACCAATTCCGTGCACGGCCCAGGCGTCGAGGCTTTCGTCTATTCTCTTCTTTATTCTGAAGTCCATCGCTGCGTAGCATATCACACCAGCGACGAGACCTATGATCACCGCCCCCTTCACATCCACAAAGCCGGCGGCAGGGGTTATGGCTGCAAGACCTGCAATTGCACCGCTCACAATCCCGAGACTTCCCGGTTTCCCTCTCGTCCATCCAATAATCATCCATACCAGGCCTGCAACGGCTGCTGAGGTGTTCGTGACGACAATTGCATTCGCAGCAAGTCCGTTTGCAGCCAGAGCGCTTCCTCCATTGAATCCAAACCATCCAAACCAGAGCAATGCCGCCCCAAGCAGAGTCATTGGGATGTTGTGCGGCTCTATCGAGTACTCCTCAAACCCCGTTCGTCTGCCAACCACAAGGGCCAGAGCCAGTGCTGCAAATCCCGAGCTGATGTGAACGACCATTCCCCCCGCAAAGTCAACTGCACCCAGTTTTGCGAGCCATCCACCGCCCCACAGCCAGTGTGCAAATGGTGCATAAACGAATGTGACCCACAGAACACTGAACAGGATAAAGGCCGACAGTTTCACCCTTTCTGCAATTGCCGACGTCAGGATAGCAACGGTGACTGCCGCAAACATCATCTGGTAGATTACAAACAGCATGTGTGGAATCTCCAGTCCTTTGAGGTCTTCAATGCCTATACCGTTGAGCATTGCGTAATTCAGGCTCCCTGTAAATCCCATAATGTCACTGCCGAAAGCAAGAGAGTATCCGTACAGAATCCATAGAATACTTACGATTATCAGAGATACGAAGCTCAGTGCTATCATGTTTACCGCATTCTTTCTTCTCACCATTCCTGCATAAAAGAATCCCACTCCGGGAATCATGAGCATAACTAACGCTGTAGACACCAGTATCCATGCTACATCTCCGCTATTCATGTTCTCAGATTTTAAGTTGGATTTAAAAGTTTTTTGCACAAAATCGACAATTAGGTAAAAAATCCTCAGGAATTTGGTAAAAAATTAAATATTTTTTACCACGAGCGTTAGCAATATACAATACAAATATAAAAAATTTTACTGTCTTATTTTTCCCCTGCCGAGTGAGGCAAAAATTCCGATGAAACAAAGTGCCGTAAAGATCTCAAAGGCCAGTCTGACACTTTCCATAAAGTAGGGGTATGTTTCAGGTGTTATACTCGCTTTTCCTATGGTTATTGAGAATACGAGCATTACCAGCGCCATACTGAGCGTCTGACCCACAAGCCTCATCGTTGCAACCATCGCTGATGCAATACCGAAAAATCTCTTCTCCACGGAACTCATTATTGCATTTGTGTTTGGTGATGTGAAAAGGGCAAGACCAAAACCGAGCAGCACCAGATCGGCCATGACTGTGTTGAGAGAAGTCTCCGATTCAATACTGGAGAAGAGGAATAGAGACAGTGATGTCAGTGCCATGCCTGCAGAAGCCACGACTCTGGGTTCTATCCTGTCAGAGATCCATCCGGCAATGGGAGCAAACACTGCCATAACAACCGGCTGGGAAACGAGTATCACCCCGGCCTGCTGCGCATCGAACCCCTTTATGTATTGCAGATACAGGCTGAGCAGAAAACCCGCAGCAAATGTTGAGGTATAGTTCAGCAGCGCAGCTAGACTTGACAGGGAAAATGTGGGGTTTTTCATGAACAGTCTGATATCAAACACGGGTTGGTCTTTTTTGCTCTCGTGGACTGCAAAAACCACCAGCAGCATCAGCCCTGCAGCCAAAAAAAGAAGCTGGTATTCCGTAAAGCCATATATTATGAGGAGGAGCATCAATGCGTAGATGATGGAGCCTGTCAAATCGAATTTCTCGCCCTTCGCATCTGCCCACTCACCTCTCAGATACATGAGGGCTACAGCAAGTCCGGCAATTCCAGAAATGGCGTTGAAGAGAAATACACTTTTCCATCCAAGGTTATGGGTCAGATACCCACCAAGAAACGGTCCCAGACTCAGACCTACATAAACAGAGCCGGTATTGATGCCTATCACCTTTCCCCTCTCCTCTGGGGGAAACACCGACGTAAGAATCGCCACAGATGTGGCAAAAATCATCGCCCCACCAATTCCCTGAAAAGCTCTGAATGCTATCAGGGATTCTGGAGAAGTCGATATGGCCGACAGGATCGATCCGGCGCTGAAAACTGTAAGTCCGGACACAAAGACCCTCCTTCTTCCAGCGATATCGGCCAGTCTTCCAAAAGGAACGGAGAACATACCTGCAGCAAGCAGATACGATGTGGCAATCCATCCGAGAGTTATTGCACTGGTCTGAAACTCCCGCCCGATCGAGGGGAGGGCCACATTGGTGGCAGATCCTATGAATGGGGTCAGAAATGAGGAAATGCAGGCAGAAAGCAGTGCTGCTTTGCGAACATCCACACAATAAATATGCTTGATGCCTTTTAAAATTTTTTAAAAATTTAATCTCTTTTGTAAAGCACGTAGTCCGGCTTCCCTGCCGGGATGGTGTAATTCGGCGGGAATATTCCTATTTTCTCGGCCTCATTCGCTAACCAGTCTCTGTAGTCGGGATGGGCCAGGTGGATCATGGCAATTGCTCTGTCCTTGACGGTTAGGCCTCTCAGGTATGCCACGCCCCACTCGGTAGCAACAACCTGAACCATGCTTCTCGGCACGGTGATGGCCGCACCTGCAGGAAGTATTGGCTTTATTCTTGACGTTCCGTTGTGGGTTGAGTACATAGCGAGAACGCTGATACCCTGCCTGTCCCGGCTGAACAGACAGCCCATCACAAAATCCAACTGTCCTCCTGTACCGCTTACCTGATAAAGCTTGCCTGTTGGCGAAATCAGACCCATCTGCTCGGAGTTTATCTGTCCCATCAGGTCTGCCTCCGCCGCCTGATTCAGCGAAAACATCTTGGGCTGCTGAGCTATGATGAACGGATCGTTCGTGTAGTCCACTGGATACGTGGCCACCTCGGGGTTTTTGTCGAGGTAATCATACAGCTTGAGGCTTCCGAGTGCAAAGGTGAACACACTCTTACCTCTGTCAAGCCTCTTTTCGCTGTTTGTCACGATCCCTTCTTCTATCAGCTCCAGCGTACCATCTCCAATCATTTCTGTGTGCACTCCCAGATTCCTGTACCCGCATTCCTTGAGCAGCTTAACAACGGTGTCCGGCAACCCACCAATTCCCACCTGAATGGTGGAGCCGTTTTGGATGAGCTTTCTGCCGTTCTTCAACTCAGCGTTAATTATGTTCTCAGCAATCATTTCGTCCTCTCTGGATGGTGGTGGTGTGAATGGTATGAATGGCACCGGCAGCTCTCTGTCTTCGACAATGTAATCGACCTCGGAGATGTGAATGCACTCGTCGTAACCTCCGTTGATCCACGGCATGTTTTCCTTCACCACAACCACGACCTTCTCTGCCACCTCTGTAATGGCCTTTATGTGAGAGCAGGTAAGGCCGAAATTGAAGTAACCGTGCTTGTCCATTGAAGTTGTGACTATGTAGGCGATGTCTATAGGTTCATACAGGTTGACATACTCTCTCACGATCCTGGGGACATCATGATACAGGTTTGGCCTGAAAACGCAGGGACCGAATTCCTTGCTCCTCGATCTTACCGGTCGGTAGAGAAATCCGCTCCACCACTCGAAAACTTCTCCTGACGGGTCGGCCTTCAGGATTTCATAGTTGGCGAGGTCTATAAACGTTCCAACCTTGACGTTTTCCAGCTCGTCCTTCCTCATCGCCAGATATTTGTCTATTATAAGAGCAGTATTCGCTGCACCGCCAAGCTGTATGTTCATGCCATTTTCTACAAGACCAGCAGCTTCCTCAGGACTGATCAGCTTCTTCTCATACTCTTGCTGGTAATTCATTTTTCACACCTCTTCATTAGAAAATTATGCACAATATTTAACGTTTTTCAAATTAAAAAACAGTCTGATTAATCCTTCTGGAAATTGGAGTGGTTGATGGTTTTATCTTTCAATTTTAAAATATCACATTGAGAATATTATATAAACTTATCGGTTTTGATACGTTAGAATATTATGAAATGCCAGCTTGTGATATCCCGAAATAATTTCACTCTTCAAACAACCACCTTCCGTACTCAAACACCCTTTCAGCAGGCAACTTCCTGAGAAAAGCCTGATAGGGAGTCTCAAGTTCATCAAAATTCAGACTCATGTGTGGCTTTACGTAATTATACCACTCAACGAACTCCTCCACTGAACCAAACAGGTTAAGCTTCTGCCCCATCAAGCCGAAGAACCTCTCCACCTTCCCGTTGGTTTGAGGATGGTTTACTCTCGCCAGAATATGTCTAACCCCATTCTCGGCCAGAAACTCCTTAAACCTGTGCTTAGCTTTCTCTCTGCTCTTAGCTGCAACGAATTGAGTTCCGTGATCGGTTAGGATTTCATCAGGTATGCCGTATTCAGCAAATCCTTTCCTGAGAACTTTGATTGTGTTCTCAGTTGTAGCGGAATTGAATAGCCCGTAACAAGTAATGA